>DASYVL010000165.1 GCA_035937135.1 Terriglobales bacterium | reverse complement strand
CCATCACCCAGCGCTTTATCGATTGATGACCGACCCGCACGCTTCCCTCGCCCCCTCTGCAACTCCCGCCGCGCTCGGCTACCGCATGCCTGCCGAGTGGGCGCCGCACGCCGCTACCTGGATCGGGTGGCCGCACAACCGCACCGACTGGCCGGGGAAGTTCGAGGCCATTCCCTGGGTGTACGCGGAGATCGTCCGCCACCTGGTGGCCGGCGAGCGCGTGGAGATACTGGTCCAGAGCGGCGCCGCGAAGCGCAGCGCTTTGGAGGTGCTGCGCCGGGCACATGTCCCGCTGTCCAATATCCGCTTCCATCCCTGGCCCACCAACCGAGGCTGGACGCGCGATTTCGCTCCCCTGTTCGTCTCCCGCAAGCGCTCCGGCGCGGCGCGGGTGCGCCGGCTGCCTGGCGTGACGCCGCCCTCGGCACTGGCTCTGGTGAAGTGGCGCTTCAATGCCTGGGCCAAGTATCCCGACTGGCGCAAGGATGCCGCCGCGGCCGAGCGCATCATTTCTTTTCTTCGCCACACCGGACTTCCCTGCTGGCGTCCGGCGGTGGAATCCGGCAGGCGGCAGCGCCCGGTGGTCCTTGAAGGCGGCAGCATTGACGTGAACGGCTGCGGCACGCTGCTCACCACGGAAGAGTGTCTGCTCAACCGCCCGCAGCAGCGCAATCCCGGCCTCGGCCGCGCCGACCTGGAGCGCGTCCTCGCCGACTATCTGGGCATCACCAAAGTGATCTGGCTGGGGCGCGGCATCGTCGGCGACGACACCCACGGCCACGTGGACGACATCGCGCGCTTTGTCGCGCCGGACACCGTTGTCGCCGCCGTCGAACGCAATCCCAAGGATCCCAACCACCAGCCGCTCACCGCCAACCTGGCGCGCCTCAAGTCCTCCACCGACCAGGACGGCCGCCCGCTGCGTGTGGTCGAGTTGCCCATGCCCGCCCCGGTCATCTTCCGCGGCCAGCGCCTGCCCGCCAGCTACGCCAACTTCTACATCGCCAACGGCATAGTGCTCGTTCCCACCTTCAACGACTCCAACGACCGCGCGGCCTTGAACATCCTGGCCGGGCTTTTCCCCGGGCGCCTGGTCATCCCCATCTACTGCGGCGACTTCATCTGGGGACTGGGCGCTATCCACTGCACCACCCAACAGCAGCCTGCTGGGTAGACAACTAGAATGACTCCATGAGCGCCGCCGACGAATCCTGGATGGAAGAGGCCCTCCGCGAAGCGGCGAAGGCCGAAGCCGCGGGCGAGGTCCCGGTGGGCGCGGTCATCGTCTGTGACGGGCGCATCGTCGGCCGCGGTGCGAACCGCAACCTGGCGGACTCCGATCCCACCGCCCACGCCGAGGTCGTTGCCCTGCGCGAAGCGGCGCGCGCGCTCGGCAACCACCGTCTGGACGAGTGCGAGATGTTTGTTACAATCGAGCCCTGCGCCATGTGCGCGGGCGCGCTCGTCCACGCGCGGCTGAAGCGCCTGGTGTACGGCGCGGACGACCCCAAGGCCGGCGCCGTCAGCTCGGTGCTCCAGGTCCTGAACCACCCACGGTTGAATCATCAAATGGAGGTGACTTCAGGGGTGCTGGTCGGCCGCTGCGGGGAGTTGATGCAAGCGTTCTTCCGGAGTCGCAGGAACAGATAGCGCCTTCAACAATTCGACTTGGGCGAGCGGGAGCGAGCCGTCCCGTCGCCCGCGTAGGGCCCGGAGAGGTGCGTGAGCGGTTGAAACGATCCGCCTCGAAAGCGGACATGCCTGAAAGGGCATCGGGGGTTCGAATCCCTCCCTCTCCGCCAGTTTCTTCCCCACTTTCGTTCCCCGCCCCACCCCACCCCTAGGCCAGCCGCCTAAATCCGAGCGCCACTCTGCGCGAGCCCGAGCGACCGAGCAGATGCGAAGGAGCGAGTGGCGAAGCGCAGGGTGGCGGGGAATCAAGCACTAGGGGAAAGGGCACGGCCTGAAGCCGCGCCCTTGTTGTCTAGTCACGTGTGTAGTGGCTGCGGTTCGAGCCGTCGAAACGGCCGTTCCGCATGCAGCAGTTCTTGAATCTACGACCGGAGCCGCACGGACACAGGTCGTTTCTTCCCAGCTTCTCGGTGAGTTCCTTGTCGTTGTGAACGACGCGGAAAGCCGCGCTTTACTTGGCTCTCAGACGGGAAGCCTTTGCGACGCTTGCTGCTGGCCTGATCGAAAGCGATTGTTGAACATTGGAGTCTCTCCTTCCGTTATGGACTTGCCCGTCACATCACGGGAGGAAGCTCCTCGACCCTCATACCACGAAATACATCGTCTGAGGGCGCCACCGCACCCTAGAAGTGGCAGGCCGCCCCGCCGTGTTTCTGGAAGTATTTCTGGTGGTACTCCTCGGCGCGGTAGAACTCCGAGGCAGGAGTGATCTCGGTGACGATCGTGCTGCGGTGCTTGCCGGAAGCCTGCGCCCGCGCCTTCGACGCAAGCGCCACCTGCTCCTGCTCCGGCGTACGGAAGAAGATGGCGGAGCGGTACTGCGAGCCCACGTCCGGGCCCTGGCGGTTGAGCGTGGTGGGGTCATGCAACTCCCAGAAGGCGTCGAGCAGATCTTCGTAGGAGACCTCAGCGGGATTGAACCTCACCTCCACCGCCTCGGCGTGCCCGGTGCGGCCGCTGCACACCTGCTCATAGGTGGCGTTCTCGGTGTGGCCTCCCGAGTAGCCCACGGCGGTCTCCACTACTCCGTCGATCTCCGCAAACGCCGCCTCCACACCCCAGAAGCAGCCCGCGGCAAAGGTCGCCTTCTCGGTCTTCTCCGCTGTCCCGCTCGTCATTTCCGTTCCTTCCCGAGTCATTTCTTTTCGCTCTCTTCTTTCTTTTCTTTCCCGCTCTTGGGCTCCGCCCCTGGCTCCGGCTCGAGCTTCAAGGCGAGGGAGTTGATGCAATAGCGCTGCCCGGTGGGCCTGGGTCCATCGGGGAAGACATGGCCCAGGTGCGCGTCACAGCGGCTGCAGCGCACCTCGGTGCGCGCCATGCCGTGGCTGCGGTCGCTCTCCTCGTCCACGTTCTCGTCCTTCACCGGCTGCCAGAAGCTGGGCCAGCCGCTCCCGGATTCGAATTTCGCCGCCGAGCTGAACAGCTCCTGCCCACAGCAGACACAGGTGTAAGTCCCCGGCGTCTTGCTCTCGGAGTACTCGCCGGTGAAGGCCGGCTCGGTGCCCTTCTGGCGAGTGACGTGGTACTGCTCCGGCGTGAGCTCCGCTCGCCACTCCGCTTCCGGCTTTTGGATCTTGTCAGACATAGATTTCCTTCCTCCCATGAGAGTGGCTACGTCGCGCAAAGGTTACAGTTTCTTTGCGCGCTTGAGCCGCCGCATCTGTGCCTTCCGGCAACGAGGTCTCACACCACAAAGTACTTGGCCTGCGGATGGTGCACCACAAGGGCGCTGGTGCTCTGCTCCGGCTCGAGCTGGAAGCCCGAGGTCAGGCGCACGCCGATGGACTCCTCCGGGTGCAGCAGGGCGAACATCTTGACCTGGTCTTCCAGGTTGGGGCACGCGGGGTAGCCGAAGGAATAGCGCGAGCCGCGATACTTCTGGTGGAAGAGGTCGCGGATGGCGGGGGCGTCGTCCACGGCGATGCCCAGCTCCTCGCGCATGCGCTTGTGCAGGAGTTCGGCCAGGGCCTCGGCTGTCTCGACGCTCAGGCCGTGCACATACAGGTAGCGGGTGTACTCGCCGGCCTCGAAGAGCTTGTGCGTGACCTCGGAGGCGCGCGCCCCCACCGTCACCACCGACATGCCGACCACGTCCAGGTGGCCGGAGCCGCGCTCAGCGAAGTAGTCGGGGATCGCGAGCCGGCGGCCCTCCCTCTGGCGCGGGAAGGTGAAGCGCTGGATCTCTCGGGAGCGGTCGGCAGGGTCATAGAGGACGAGGTCGTTGCCGTCGGCCTGACAGAGGAAGTACCCATACACCGCCTTGGGCTCGAACCAGCCTGCGGCCAGGACTTCCTGCTTCAACTCTTCCAGGATGGGGCGGAACTTCTCGCGGACCAATCGCGTGTAGTCCTCCGCCGACGCCGTCTTCAGTTGCCACTGGTTCTTGAAGAGCGCGGTCTCGTTGATGTAGTCGAAGAGCTCGCGCAGGTCGAAGTCTTTGGCAACATGCGCGCCCAGGAACGGCGGTCGCGGGATCTCCACCCGCTGCGGGCGGACGGGCGCGGGTTCGGCGGCGACTTCAGCCACGGCAGCGGCCTTGGCATAGGTCTTCACCTTGCGGCCTTCGGCGATCCGCTCGGTCCGCAAACTTTCTCCGGACGTGAGGTCGTTCATCAGGCGCAGTCCCGCGAAGGCGTCTTCGCCGTAGAAGACTCCGGAGGAGTACTCCCGCCGCAGGTCGTCTTCCACGTATTTGCGCGTGAGCGCCGCCCCGCCGCAGATCACCGGGAACTGAAGCTTCTGCCGCTCCAGGTCCTCCAGCACGTACTTCATCTCCACCGTGGATTTCACCAGCAGGCCGCTCAGCCCGATGGCGCTGGCGGAGTGCTCCTGGGCCGCGGCGATGATAGCGTCCGCCGGCTGCTTGATCCCCAGGTTCACCACCTTGTAGCCGTTGTTGGTGAGGATGATGTCCACCAGGTTCTTGCCGATGTCGTGGACGTCGCCCTTCACCGTAGCCAGCACGAGGATTCCCTTCTCCATCCCGGCGGACTTCTCCATCTTCGGCTCCAGATACGCCACCGCCTGCTTCATCACCGAGGCCGAATCCAGCACCGATGGCAGCTGCATTTTGCGCGCGCCGAACAGCTCGCCGACCGTGCGCATGCCGTCCAGCAGGACGTTGTTGATGAGGTCGAGCGGCGAGTACTGCTGGAGCGCGTCTTCGAGGATCTGCTCCAGCGTCTGGCGCAGCTTGCCGTCGCCCAGCGCCTTCTCTCCGTTGATGATGCAGTGCTTGAGTTTGTCCTCGACCGCCAGCGTCTCCACGTGCACCGGCTCGGCGACCGGTTTGTTCTCCAATCCACTGAAGTACGCCAGATATTTCTGTAGCGGGTCGCCCTGCGAGGTATCGTGGAAGATCAGCCGCCGGGCCAGCTCTACCTCTTGCTCAGGGATCCGGTATAAGGGATAGATTTTGCTGTAGTTAACGATGGCGATGTCGAGGCCGTGGTCCACGGCTTCGTGCATGAACACGCTGTTCAGCACGCGGCGCGGATACACGTTCAGCCCGAACGAGATGTTGCTGACCCCGAGGATGGTCTTCACCTCGGGCAGCTCCTGCTTGATGCGGCGGACCGCGGCCAGAGTCTCCATCCCCGCAGTGCGGTACTCGTCCTGTCCGGTGGAGATGGGGAGCGTAAGGGCGTCGAACACGAGGTCCACCGGCCGGATGCCGTACTTCTTCGTGGCCAGTTCGAAGATGCGCTTGGCGATCGCCACTTTCTTGTCCGCGGTGAGCGCCATGCCCTGCTCGTCGATTGTCAGGGCGATGACTCCGGCGCCATAACGCTTGGCCATGGGCAGCACGGTCGCGGTGCGCTTCTCGCCGTCCTCCAGGTTGATGGAGTTGATGAGCGCCTTGCCGGGGATGCGCTTCAGCGCCTCGTCCACCACGTCAGCCTCGGTCGAATCCACCAGGATGGGCGCCGGCACGCGCGTCGCGATTTTTCCCAGCACGCCGGTGATGTAGGCCTTCTCGTCTTCGCCCACGATGGCGCAGCACAGGTCGAGCATGTGCGAGCCCTCGTTCGCCAGCCGCTTGGCCACCGCCAGGATCTCGTCGTAGTTCTGGGCGCGCACCAGATTGCGGAAGGTCTCGACCCGCGTGGTGGTGTTCATTTCTTCCGCCACGATCAGCGGCTTGGGCTCGAGGTCGAGCGGGACGGAGGTGTACGCGCTCGACGCCGCCGCCTGCGGCTGCACTTCCCGCTTCGCCGGCTCCAGGTTCGAGCACGCCTCCACCACCGCCTTCAGATGCTCCGGCGTGGTGCCGCAGCATCCGCCCACGATGCGCGCACCATACTCGCGTATGAAGAGCGAGTGGAACTCCGCCAGCTCCGCCGGCTGGAGCGAGTACACCGCCTTGCCGCCGACGTTCTGCGGCAGCCCGGCGTTGGGCAGCACGGAGACGTGTTTGGTCGAGTTGTGGCAGAGGTAGCGGACGGCGTCGTTCATCTCGCGCGGCCCGGTGGCGCAGTTCAGTCCGACGATGTCCACGTCGAAGGGTTCGAGCGCGGTCAGCGCCGCGCCAATTTCCGTCCCCAGCAGCATGGTGCCCGTGGCCTCGAGCGTCACCTGCACGGTCACCGGCAGGCGCTTGCCGGCCAGCCGCATGGCGTCGAAGACGGCGGCCAGCGCCGCTTTCGCTTGCAGCACATCCTGGCAGGTCTCGACCAGCAGGATGTCCACGCCGCCGGCAATGAGCGCGCTGGCCTGCTCCAGATACGCCGCCGCCATCTCGTCAAAGCCGATGTGCCCCAGCGAGGGCAGCTTGGTGGTCGGCCCCATGGAGCCGGCCACGAAGCGCGGCTTCTCCTTGGTCGAGAACTCATCCGCCACCGCGCGCGCGATCTGCGCCGCCGCCTGGTTCATGCTGCCCACCTGCGTCTCCAGGCTGTACTCCTGCAGCACGATGCGGGTGGCGCCGAAGGTGTTGGTCTCGATGACGTCGCAACCCACCTCAAGAAAGCCGGCGTGGATGTCGCGAATCAGGTCAGGGCGGCTCAGCGCCAGCACCTCGTTGCATCCCTCGCAGCCCCAGAAGTCGTCCGGCGTGGTCTGGCGCACCTGGATGGAGGTGCCCATGGCGCCGTCGTAGATCACCACGCGCTCGCGCACGGTTTGGAGGAAGTCAGCCATTAGTCTTCAGCAATCACCTTCAGCAATCAGCGACATGCAACAAACAGCCCAAAAACAAAATCGCCGCCCGGCATCAGGGCGGCTTGTTCTTCCGCGAGACTTGGGTTTCGGGTCTCCCCGCACATCGAGCGGTTGCGCGCTCTAGGCACCTTGGCAGTCTCAAGCCAGGTTGCCGGACCCCGCTCTGCGGGGTCGCTCCCTGATGCAGGTTAGAAGTTACCATTGCTGCTGCAGGGATGCAACCCCCCAAAAACATGGCGAGTGGAGCGGGAGACGGGGATCGAACCCGCGACATCCAGCTTGGGAAGCTGGCGTTCTACCGCTGAACTACTCCCGCTCGCGGTCGTTCCGATTAGCATAACATCGCCACGCCGAGCCTCGCCAAGCGGCCCGGAATCCCCCCGGCCTATATAATCTTCGGTCGCACCGGAGAACCCTTTGGCCTACAACGACCTTCGCGAATGGATCACCGCCCTGGACAGCGCGGGAGAGTTGAAGCGCGTGAAGGCCGAGGTGGACCCTATCCTGGAGATCACCGAGATTACCGACCGGGTCTCGAAAAGCCCCGGCGGAGGACGGGCTCTGCTGTTCGAGAACGTGAAGGGTTATCCCGGCTCGCAGGTGCTCATCAATCAATTCGGCTCAGCGCGGCGCATGAACCTGGCGCTGGGCGTCGAGTCGCTGGATGAGGTCGCCCAGCGCATCCATCAGTTCCTCGACGTGAAGTCGCCAGAAGGCCTGCTGGAAAAAATCAAGATGCTGCCCATGCTCGCCGACATGGGAAAGTTCTTCCCCAAGACTGTGGCCACCGGCCCCTGCAAGGAAGTCATCAAGAGGGACGGCTTCTCTCTGCTCGACTTCCCTGTTCTCCAGTGCTGGCCGAAAGACGGCGGACGCTTCATTACCCTGCCCTGCGTCATCACCCGCGACCCGCGCACCGGCAAGCGCAACGTCGGGTGCTATCGCATGCAGGTGTATGACGAGCGCACCGCCGGGATGCACTGGCAGCGTCAGAAGGTGGGGGCGGAGCATTATCGGGAGATGCTGCGGAGGGCGGCGAGCGCGGGCGAGTCGCCCGCTTCCACACAGGCTTCTCCCTCGGCGGCAGTGGACGTAATGGCCCGCACATCTGGCGGCTCGGTGCTTGCGCCCGCCGGCCAGCCCTCCGGCAAGATGGAAGTCGCCGTCGCCATCGGCACCGACCCGGCGCTGACCTTCTGCTCCATCGTCCCCGCGCCGCCGGACGTCGAAGAGTTCCTCATCGCCGGCTTCCTCAGGCAGCAGCCGGTCGAGCTGGTGAAGTGCCAGGCCGTGGACCTCGAAGTCCCGGCCACCGCCGAGATCGTCCTCGAAGGCTACGTGCAGCTCGACGAGCTGCGCACCGAGGGCCCCTTCGGCGACCACACCGGCTTCTACTCGCTCGAGGACCAGTACCCGGTCTTCCACGTCACCTGTGTGACGCACCGCAAGAATCCCATCTACTCCACCACCATCGTAGGCAAGCCACCCATGGAGGACGGCTGGATGGGCAAGGCGGTGGAGCGCATCTTCCTGCCGCTGATGCGCGTGACCATCCCCGAGCTGGTGGACGTGAACCTCCCGCTCGAAGGCATCTTCCACAACCTGATGCTGGTCTCCATCCGCAAGTCGTACCCGGGGCAGGCGCGCAAGGTGATGAACGCCATCTGGTCGCTGGGCCAGGCCATGTTCACCAAAGTCATCATCGTGGTGGACGAGGACGTCAACGTGCAGGACCTGCGCGAGGTCACGCTCAAGGCGCTCAATCACATTGACCCGGAGCGCGACATCCAGTTCACGCTGGGCCCGGTGGATTCGCTCGACCACGCCTCGCGTCTGCCCGACTACGGCTCCAAGATGGGCGTGGACGCCACCCGCAAGTGGCGCGCCGAGGGCTTCACCCGCCCCTGGCCGGACGAGATCCGCATGGACGAAAAGACCAAGGCGGCGGTGGACAAGAAGTGGAAGGACCTGGGGATTGAGTGATCCGCTAGTCCCTTTAGGTTTGTCATTCCGAGCGCAGCGAGGAACCTGCTGTTGAGGCCCTCGACACCGTGACCTGCGTCACGTCCCTAGCCTGATTTATACTGGCCCTTCATGCCGCTCTTCCACGACCTCTACTTCATCGCCAAGGGCATGTCCGTCACCCTGCGGGAGATGTTCGCGCCCACGGTGGTGGAGAACTATCCCGACGGTCCGGGGCCGCTGAAGGGCGCTCAGTTCCAGCAGCGCTACCGCGGCGTGCACGTGCTGCAGCGCGACGAGAATGGGATGGAGAAGTGCGTGGCCTGCTTCCTGTGCGCCGCGGCCTGTCCCTCAAACTGCATCTACATCGAGGCGGCGGAGAACACGGAAACCAGGCGCATCTCCGGCGCCGAGCGCTACGCCGAGGTCTATAACATCGACTACAACCGCTGCATCTTCTGCGGATATTGCGTGGAAGCCTGCCCGGTGGACGCCATCACCCACGGCCACGCCTTCGAAATTGCCAGCTTCGACGCCAGCGGCCTGGTCTATCGCAAGGAGCAGATGCTGGCGCCCATGCCCGGTCAGTCCGCGGGGCTCACGCCGGTCGGCGACGCCATCTTCCCGGCCGCGGCGCGCGAGGCCTCGCGCTAGCGGCAGCACTCTCCGCCGGGCCGATATAATCGTTCCTAGCTTGAGATTCCCACGCCTATCCGCGTTGCTCTTCGTCGTACTCGCCGGATCGTCCCTGGCCGGCGCGCAGGCACAGCCCGCCGCCTCCCACACCATGCTCATCGTGCCCTTCGAGAACGCTTCGAGCTCTCCTGGCCTGGAGTGGGTGGGAGAAACCTTTCCTGAGATCCTGGGCCAGCGCATGGCCTCGCCCCAGCTCTACCTGGTGGGCCGTCAGGACCGCAGCTACGCCTTCGACCGCCTCGGCATCCCACAGAACCTCCGCCCTTCGCGCGCCACCCTCTACCGGGTGGGCGAGGAGATGGACGTGGACTACATCGTGATGGGCCGCTACAGCTTCGACGGCCGCACCTTCACCGTCTCCGCCCGCCTGCTGGAGATGAGCAAGCTGCACCTGCTGCCCGAGGTCACGGAATCCGGCCCGCTCCCCAAGCTGCTCGATCTCGAAAGCGCGCTGGCCTGGGACCTGCTGCGCCAGCTCACGCCCGACATGATGACATCGCGCAATCAGTTCGTGGCGGCTGCGCCTTCGGTCCGCCTGGACGCCTTTGAGAACTACATCCGTGGCCTGCTGGCCACCGTGCGCCAGGAAAAGATCCGCTACTTCCGCGCCGCTCTGCGCGTGTCGCCTTCCTACGCCGCCGCCCTGCTGGAACTGGGCAAGACCTACTACGCTGGACGCGACTACAAGGAGGCGGCGGCCTGGCTGGCGCGCGTCTCCAAGACCGACCCCCTGGTCCGCGAGGCCAACTTCTATCTCGGGCTCGCGCTCTTCTACGCCGGGGACTTCGACCACGCCGAGAGCGCCTTCAGCTTCGTGGCCTCCCGCCTGCCGCTGATCGAGGTCTATAACAACCTGGGCGTGGTGAGCGCGCGGCGCAGCCGGAAGAATGCCGTCGAATACTTTCAGAAGGCGGCCGACGCCGATCCCACCGACCCAGACTACCGCTTCAACCTGGGCGTCGCCCTCTCCCGCGCGGGCGACTCCGCCGGCGCCACCCGCGAGCTGCGCGAGGCTCTGCGCCTGCACCCTTCGGACAGCGAGGCCAAGACGCTGCTGGCCACTCTGTCCGGCTCCCCGACGCCCGCGCCGGCGCGCGCCTCAGGGGAATCGCGCCTGCCGCTCGAGCGCATCAAGTCCAACTATGACGAGACCGCCTTCCGCCAGCTGGCGCTTGAGATCCAGAGTCAGAACGAGCTGCGCTTCGCCGGCAGCGACCCTGTCCGGCACGCCGACTTCCACACCCTACGCGGCGGCGAGCTCATGGAGCAGGGTCTCTTGCTCGAGGCCGAGCATGAGTTCCGCGAAGCCATCGTGCTCGATCCCACCAACGCAGCCGCGCATGCCGGCCTCGCCCGCTATCTGGAGGCCACCCGCGAATATGCCGCCGCCCGCGCCGAGGCCCGCACCGCCCTCCGCCTGCATCCTTCGCTGGAGGCGTTTCTGGTGCTCGCGCGCCTCGATTTGAGAGACAATAATGCCCAGGCCGCGCAAGAGAGCGTGAACCGAGCGCTGGCGCTCGATCCCGCGAACGCTGAGGCTCAAGAGCTCCGGCGCGCCGTCGCAGCCAAGCTGGCGGAGAAAGCGCAGCCGCTGCCCCCGCAATGAAAGTCCTCGGTCGCCCCTCCCGCTTCCTGGCCCTCATCGCGCTTTTCGTTTGCTCGAGCCTGGCCTCGGCCGACGTTCTCAAGATTGTCATCAACGACACCATCCATCCCATCACCGACGAATTCATCGGGCGCGCCATCGCCGAGGCGCAGCGCAACCACGACGACGTCCTGCTCATCGAGCTGCGCACTCCCGGCGGCCTGCTGGATTCCACACGCTCCATCGTGGAGAAGATACTGAACTCGCCGGTGCCGGTGATCATCTATGTGGCGCCCAGCGGCGGCCGCGCCGCCTCCGCAGGCTTCTTCCTCCTGGAGTCGGCCGACGTCGCCGCCATGGCCCCCGGCACCAACACCGGCGCCGCTCATCCCGTTATCTTCGGCGGCAAGGACATGGATCCCATCATGAAGGACAAGCTGGAGAACGACGCCGCCGCCTTCATGCGCTCCTTCGTCTCCAAGCGCGGACGCAACGTCGAGGTGGCCGAGAGCGCCGTGCGCCAATCCAAGTCTTTCACCGAGCAGGAGGCGCTTTCCCAGAAGCTGATCGACTACGTCGCCTCCGACGACCAGGACCTGTTCAAGCAGATGGAGGGCCGGACCGTCACCCGCTTCAACGGCTCCACGGTCACCCTGCACCTGGTGGGCAAGCCCGTACGCACCTACGAGATGTCGCTCAAGCAGCGCATCCTCGCGGCCCTGATGGATCCCAACATGACCTTCATCATCCTGGTCATCGGGGTGCTCGCGCTGTATGTGGAGTTCAACCACCCGGGCGCCGTGCTGCCGGGGGTGGTGGGGCTGATCTGCATCCTGCTGGCGATTTTCGCCCTCAACATCCTGCCCACCCGCTACGCCGCGCTGGCCCTGATCGTGGCCGCCTTCGCACTCTTCGCCCTGGAGGCCAAGTTCCAAAGCCACGGCGTGCTGGGCGTCGGGGGCGTGGTGGCCATGGTCATGGGGGGCCTGCTGCTGGTGGACGGCCCCATCCCCGAAATGCGGGTGCACCTCTGGACGGCGCTGGCGGTCAGCCTGCCTTTCGGCGGGATTACCGTTTTTCTCATGACCCTGGCGCTCAGGGCCTACAAGCAGAAGGCCGTCACCGGCGAGGAAGGCCTGGTGGGCGAGATTGGCGTCGCCCGCACCCCGCTCCAGCCGGAGGGAAAGGTCTTCGTCCACGGCGAGCTCTGGGACGCCGTCTCGTCGGCCAATGTCGCGGCCGGCGATCACGTGCAGGTGCGCTCCCTGGACGGCCTGCTGCTCAAGGTGGACCCGGTGTCCCCTCCGCAGCCGGCGCACCCAGTCGCTTCCTGAGCCGCGCACCCCGGTTTGAGTTACAATCCGCTCGGCGTTTTCGGTCAAGTTATTTCATCGGCGGAGGTCCGTATATGGGCGGCATTGGCGTAGTAGCGATCGTCATCATCGGGATTTACATCATGAGCTCCATCAAGATCCTGCGCGAGTACGAGCGCGGCGTCATCTTCCGCCTGGGGCGCCTGCTGGCGCAGGCCAAGGGACCGGGCGTGATCCTGGTCTTCTGGCCCATTGATACCATCGTGCGGATCTCCCTGCGCCAGGAAGCCTTCGAGGTGCCGCCGCAGGACGTCATCACTCGCGATAACGTCACCCTGAAGGTGAACGCGGTCATCTTCCTGCGCGTCATCGATCCTCGCCACGCCGTGGTCGAGGTCACCAACTACCAGTACCAGACCTCTCAGTTCGCGCAGACTACGCTGCGCTCGGTGCTGGGCGAGGTGGAACTGGACGAGTTGCTGGCCCACCGCGAAAAGCTGAACGCCCGCATCCAGAGCATCCTGGACACCCACACCGCTCCCTGGGGCGTGAAGGTGGTCAACGTCGAGGTCAAGCAGGTGGACCTGCCCGAGTCCATGTTGCGCGCCATGGCCAAGCAGGCCGAGGCCGAGCGCGAGAAGCGCTCCAAGATCATCCACGCCGAGGGCGAGTACGCCGCCGCCCAGCGCCTGGCCGACGCCGCCCACATCATCGCCAGCGAGCCTGTCACCCTGCAGCTTCGCTACCTGCAGACCCTCACCGAGATCGGGGTGGAGAAGAACACCACCATCGTTTTCCCCCTGCCACTGGACATCATCAGCGGGCTCACCAAGGCGCTGGAGAGGGCGGGAGCCAAGCCGTAAGCCGGTTGGTTACTCCCCAAGGCCGCCGCCCTGTAGTAGGGTGGGCCCATGGACGAGGATCAGGAGCTAGAGACTACGGCTGGCACCGGTCGCCTGCTGTTCATGTTCCTGGGGATGGTGATGCTGTGCGCGGTCTTCTTCGGCCTGGGCTACTCCCTGGGCAAGAATTCCGTCCCCGCCGCCACCCAGGCGGGGGAAACCAACCAGACTGCTAGCGGAGGCGTACCCAAGCCCTCCCCGTTGAACCCCGGCGACTCCGGTTCCACGTCTCAGCCGGCTTCCAGCGGCCAACTGACCTTCTACGATTCGGTCGGACAGAAAGACGCGCAACCCGGTCTGGCCGCAAAGACCGCCGCCCCGCCCCAGGCCAAGCCGCAAGCAGCTGCTCCCGCTACCACCGAGGAGGCCAAGCTCGCCGCCGCAGTCGGCATGACTCCAGCCGGCATGACTCCAGCCAACGGCTACACCGTGCAGATTGCCGCAGTCAGCCGCCAAGGGGATGCCGACGCGCTGGTCAAGGCTCTGCGCAAAAAGCAGTACCCGGTTTTTGTGGCCAGCAACGCGCCCGACAAGCTCTTCCACGTCCAGGTCGGCCCCTTCGCCGACCCCAAGGAAGCCGAGGCCATGAAGGCGCGCCTCGTGGCCGACGGATACAAACCCATCGTCAAGAAGTAGCGGGACGCTGCCGGGTTCCAGGGCAAGCTTATTCTGCATCTTGTATTGACATCACTCAATCTATATGATATCGATAGAGGGCGATAATGAAACGCGATGCCCACACTCTCGACCGTTTCCTGCACGCGCTGGCCGATCCCACCCGCCGCGCCATCCTCCGTTTGCTCAAGGAGAAGGGCTGCTGCTCCATCGGCAAGACGGTGGGCCTGTGCGCTTGCGACATCGAGGCACGGGTCAAGCGCTCACAACCTACGGTCTCCCACCACATGGCCATCCTCACCCAGGCCGGCCTGGTGACCGCCGAGAAGTATGGCACCTGGATGTGGTATCGCCGCAACGAAAAGGCGCTCAAGGCGATGGTAGAGGCCCTGGACACGGAGGTCTGAGTTTGTTTGTCGTAATAGATTGACGCTTGTAAATCTACAGGAGGGACGAAGATGAACCCCAAGCTGCACATTTCGCTGGATGTAAAGAACGTCGAGGAGTCGGTGCGCTTCTATTCCGCGCTCTTTGCCGCCCCGCCCACCAAGCTCAAACCGGGCTACGCCAAGTTCGACCTCGACCAGCCCGCCATCAACCTGACCATGCAGCAAGCCACGCACTGCTGCCTGCAGGGCCTCAGCCACATGGGGCTGCGTGTGGACGCGACCGAGGAAGTCCTGGCCGTCAAGCAGCGTCTGAACGCCGCCGGCATCCAGACTCTGGATGAGATGAACACCACCTGCTGCTACGCCGTCCAGGACAAGATTTGGCTCACCGACCCCACCGGCTACCGCTGGGAGGTCTACGTCTTCAAGGGGGACACGGAGACGGCGATGGACCGGCCGCAGGGCGCGGTCGGCGACCTCCTGAAATCCATGTGCGATTGCGTCACCAAATAAGCGCCCGCGGGGCGCGAGGCTACTTCGAGACCGCCGCAAACAGGTCGGACTTCAGCAGCGCCTGGAAGCGTTGCTCGTCCGAGTTGAAGTGGAGCTTCAGCTTGTTGCTGTCGGACTCGACCGTAAGGTTCTCGAGCGCCATCTTTTCTGCCCCGGTGGCATTCAGCTTTTTCACCATCATGCCCGCCTGGAAGAGCGAAGAGAGGGTGGCGGCGGTGAAGGAATCCGAGGTGAGGACGTCGAGGTTGAAGTCGCAACCGCGGGAGAAGTCCACGGTATAGCGCGAGCCTACGAGGCGCTTCCTCAAGCTCTCAGAATCGGCCAGCTGCGAACTCTGTCCCAGGGCGGAGCGCACCATGTTGCGCGTGCCTTCCGCATCCAGCACGCTCCAGATGGCGCCCTCCTCCACCCCGGACATCAGGTCGGAGATCTGGGCGTTGGCGTTCAGGCTTTGGATCTCGCCCTGGCGCGCCTCGAGTGCCAGCTTCACCGCCGCGGGCTCGCCGAACAGCAGCGAGGAATCGTCTAGAAAGGTCATGACCATCCCGCCCTCCATGGGATACAGCACTCCCAGGCGGTCCTTCCGCGGGCGGATCCCCTTCATCCGCAGCCGGCGCACCATGGCCTCGCGCGTGAACGACCCTTGGGCGATGCCCACCGTCTGCAGGCCCTGCCCCTTGCTGCGGAAGGAGGCGAAGGTCAGCTGCTCCACTTCCCTCTCCGGAACGATGCCCGCCTGACGCAGCGCCGCCTCGAACTGCCGCAGCCGGGGCGAAATCATCCGCTCCTTGAGCGCCCGCGCGCTCGCCGAATCGTTGAACGCCCGGTAGTCCACTACGATGATCTGCTGCACTTCGGAGGGAATGGCCGAGCGCGTGTTCGTGCCCAGGGCCGCGGCGGCGGCGGGGATCGAAGCACACAAGAGGCAAAAGAGGAGAGAAAGGAGTCTGGGTCTCACGGAGTCCATTATAGAGATGCCCAGGAGCGGAGGGCAGTTGTCTTCTTGCGGATGTCGGCGGCAAAGCTCTCGTCCTTCAGCGAATCCAGGTTGATCTCCACGTTGGCCAGCGCGCCCTCCACCGCGGCCCGCGCCAGCGCCCGGGCCACCGTCAGGTCGGAGGCCATGTTGGGATTGGTGACGGGAGCCAGCGATTCCACGATCCGGCCCACTTCCCTGGCCCGCTCGGCCACGCCCAGCGGCACGCGCGTCGCGCCCTTCAGCGCATCCGCCACCAGGCCGTCGCCGCCCGCCGCCGTCTTCGCCTGCTTGTAGGCCTTGGCGACCGCGTCGTAAGCGGCCGCGTCGTCGTCAATCGCGGCCTTGAGCTCCTCGCGCAGCTTCGCCAGCTGCGCGATGGCTTCGCTCAACTCGCGTTCGTACTGCTGGTAGGCCTTCTTCCCCCGCGACATCGACGCCACCATGTGCCCCAGCGCCGCGGCCATGGCTCCGGCTGCGGCCGCCGCGCATCCTCCGCCGGGGGTAGCGGTAGGCGCTGCCAGTTGCTCCACGAAGGGCTCCACGCCCGCCCGGATCCCGCCTCTCGCCATCTTCCCTCCCATCACCGCCGCCAGGCGGTTCTCCAGGATCAGCGAGGAGTCGAAGTTCTCCACCTGCAGGAACCACCCGGCTACGTCTTCCAGCGCCTTCTTGGGGATCAGTCCCACGATCTCGCTGCTGAGGGGAGTGGCGCCGTAGCGGGCCGCCTCGCGCTTCACCGCCTCGAAGACGCGCGCGATGGGCGTTTGCTCGAAGTCCGTGAGGTTCATCGAAACCTGCGCCAGGTTGCGCACCAGGAAGCCCGATCCCTTCACGTAGGGCAGGCCGCCGGAGGAGGCGCGCACCGTCTTCGCGACCTTTTTCGCTACCTGAACGTCGCCGGTGTTCAGGAAAATGTTATAGGCGATGAGGAACTTGCGCGCTCCCACCACCGTGGCACCCGCCGTGGGATGCACGCGCGCCTCGCCGAGATCCGGCCGGCGCGCGGGATTGGTGGCAATCTCGTCCCGCAGGCCCTCGAACTGTCCGCGGCGGATGTTCTCCAGATTCTGCCGCTCCGGGATGGCGGCAGCGGCTTCGTAGAGATACACGGGAATCTGATACCGCTTCCAGATCTCCTCGCCCACCTTGCGCGCGATGGCCACGCAATCCTCGATGGTCACGCCCTCGATGGGAATGAAGGGAACCACGTCGGTGGCACCCATGCGGGGATGCGCTCCCTGGTGTTGGGTTAGGTCGATGAGTTCGGCGGCCTTGCCCACGCCGCGGATGGCGGCCTCGGCAATGGCCTCGCGCGTGCCCACTAGCGTGATGACCGAGCGGTTGTGGTCGGCGTCTGATTCGCGGTCGAGCAGGTAGACGCCCTCCACCTGCATGGCGGCGACGATGGCATCCACCTTCGACTTGTCGCGCCCCTCGGAAAAGTTCGGGACGCACTCCACCAGCGTGGACATAGACCAGAAGAATATCGGTCAGAGGCGGGAGGCCGCAAATGGCAAGCCGGGTTCCCCGTTCGCCGCGGCTACCGGAACCAGTTGTACCCCACGGTGAACTGGATGGTGTTGATGCCCGGATTGGGAGTGGTCAGGCCGGCGTTCGAGATGTGGATGTACTTCCCGGTCAAGGCGACCGCCCGTTTCTCCCGGGTGAAGATGTGCATGCCGAAACCGGCCTGGGGCGTGAAGTTGACGGTCGAGGTCCCCGCCGGCACGTTGGATGAGGTGAACAGCAGGCCGGCGCCCATTTCTACGAAAGGCGCGATTTTTCTGCCGTGGGTGAAGTTCCACTTGAACAGCGCCGGGTTGAAGCCGGCGCCATAGACGGCCTTGTTCTGGAAGACCACGTAGGCGGGGATGACGTCGCCCGCCCACTCCAGGTTGCCGCGCAACCAGCCGCTGCCGTGCTCCTGGGTCAGGACCCGTCCGAAGCGCACCCCGGCGTTCCATACGCGGGTGTTGGAGGTGCTGCCGGTCAGCGCCGTGCCTCCACCCGTCCACACTCCGATGTCCCAGGTGCCTTTCTTGAGGGAGGCGGCGGGCAGGTTCTGGCTTGCGCTGGTCTGGGCTGCGGCACCGGCGGCGCACAGCAACAGCAACAGACTGGCGGCAAACCTCATCAGGAACTCCTGGCTCGACTGTAGCAACCCTTCCCCTGGTGCCGGGAGAAAAACGTGGAGGGGTATCAACTTAGATAGCGGAGCGCAATACCGGAAAGAAAAACGCGGCCCCTGGCCGCGTGCGGAAAGCCTGGCGCACCGCTAGCTCGCCACTGCCTCGAGCTGCTTCTGATCAATATCGAAGTTGGAATAAACGTGCTGCACGTCGTCGTGCTCTTCCAGCGCCTCCACCAGCCGGATCATCTGCGCCGCCGCCGCCCCTTCCAGCTTTATGTAGTTCTGCGGCACCATGGAGATCTCCGACAGCGTCGGCTGGATCCCGGCCTTCTTCACCGCCTCCAGCACCGACTCATAGTGCTGGGGATCGGTCAAAATCTCCCAGTTCTCGCCGTCGTCACGCAGGTCCTCGCCCCCGGCCTCGAGCACGATGTTCATCAGGTCGTCTTCCTTGGCCGCCGGCTTGGGCACCACGATGTCGCCCTTCTTGTGGAACATCCAGGCCACCGAGCCGGCCTCGCCCAGGTTTCCGCCGTTCTTGGCGAAGGCGTGCCGGATCTCGCTCACCGTGCGGTTGCGGTTGTCGGTCGAGACCTCCACCAGCAGCGCCACTCCGCCCGGGCCGTAGCCCTCGAAAATAGACTCCTCATAAGTAGCGCCGGGAAGCTCTCCCGTGCCCCGCTGGATAGCGCGCTTGATGTTGTCCGCCGGCATGTTCTCGGCCTTGGCCGCGGTCACCGCGGTGCGCAGGCGCGCGTTCGTGTCCGGATCGCCGCCGGACTTGGCGGCCATGGCGATCTCCCGGATCAGCCGGGTGAACACCTTGCCCCGGCGGGCATCCGCCGCCCCTTTTTTGTGCTTGATGGTGGCCCACTTGGAATGGCCGGACATCTTGACCTCGAACGCAGGATTCGCTAACGGAACCGCTGACAGTAGACTCGTTCTGGAGAGGAACGAACCGAGAGTATAGCACGCCCCTCTTGCGCTCTTCTACGCGGTACCATGGGCTTTTGTGGCGGAAATGTCGAGGGCCGGTAAACCCAGCCGCCGCAAATCCGTCTATTCAAGACAAGCGGACAGGAGCATGGCGGAGACCACAGCGACGTCGTTCGTGGCTACATCCCGGGTCGCCGAAGGACTGGCGGAGGCGGAGTTCGACCAGCTCATGCGCCTGCACCAGCGGCGCGTCTATCGCCTGCTGCTGGGGATGCTGCGCGACCCGGAGGCTGCCGACACGCTCACCCAGGAGTGCTTCCTGCGCGCCTGGCGCAAGCGCTCGAGCTTCCGCGGCGAGGCCGCCGTCGGCACCTGGCTGGTGCGCATCGCCGTGAACCTGGCCCGCGACCACGCACGCAACCGCCGCCTGGCCTTTTGGCGCCGGCTCTTCTCCGCTCCGGCGGACAACGACGACACCCGCACCCAGGCCGAGCAGCTTCCCAGCCTGCGCGCCGGCCCGGAGCAGGCCTTGCTGGCCCGGCAGGAGCTGGACGCTGTCTGGAACGTGGTAGAGGCGCTGCCGCAGCAGCAGAAGGCGGTCTTTCTGCTGAGGTTTGTGGAAGAGATGTCGCTCGACGAGATCGCCGAGGCGCTCGACCTGCGGGTGGGCAGCGTGAAGTCGCATCTGTTCCGTGCGCTGAGCACGGTGAAAACCCGGGTCGGGAGATAACGAGGAAACCATGCAAGCTCATCTGAGCGAGAAACAAATCTTCGAATCGCTGCTCGAGACCAGGAACGCCTCAGCGCTCGAGCACCTGGCCGCCTGCTCCGCATGCTCCGGAGAGCTCGAGCGTCTGCGCCGGGCGACTGGGGCGCTCCACGACTTCGCCCGCACTCAGGGGGATCGGCCCGAGGACTTCTGGACCCGGCAGCGCAGCTCCGCCGCGTCCCGTATCTCCGGGCGCGACGCGAGCGCGCTCACTTGGGCGGCGGCGGTTGCCGCAGCCATCCTGGCGACGATGCTTCTGCAGGAACCGCGCCCCGCCCCGCCCGCCATGCCCGCGACCGATCCCGACCAGGCGCTGCTGGTCTCGGTGGAGCGGGCGGTCAACCGCCAGGTCCCGCAGGCACTCGCGCCGGCGGCCCTGCTCACCCAGGAGATCAGCCGCAATGTGAAACCAACCGGCCCCGCCCGTCAATCCAAAGGAGAATCACGATGAGAAAATCGCTTTTCGCTTTCCTTGCAATCCTGTTGCTCTGCCCCATGTTGACGTTCGGGCAGGGCCCGACCCCACCGCCTCAGCAGCCGGGCGTCGCGCTGCGCGCCCCCATGCCCCCGCCCGAGTTGGGAAAGTGGTGGAAGAACTCCGACATCGTGGCCCAGTTGCAGCTGAGCGATGCCCAGATCAAGCAGATCGAGGATACCTTCCTCGACTACCGGCTCAAGCTGATCGACCTGCACGCCGAGGTCGAGCGCCAGGAAGCCCGCCTGCAGCCGCTGATCGAGGCCGACCAGCCCGACGAAGTCAAAGTCAGCGCCCAGATCGACCTGGTGATCGCTGCGCGTGGCAAGCTGGAAAAGGCCAACACCATGATGATGCTTGCCATCCGCAGGGTGCTGAACGTGGAGCAGTGGAAGAAGCTGCAGGTCATCCAGCAGGAGCGCGATCGGATGCGCTTCCACGGACGCGGCGGACCGGAGGGCCCGCGCTCGCCGCATCCGCCGCAGGCGCCTACCCCCGACGCCAGTGAATGACACCAAGACGCCGGACTTGCGCGCGATGCTAAACTGATTTGTGGCGAGAGTCACAGAAGGCAGGCAGCGATGAAGTTCGGCGTCATCGTCTTTCCCGGCTCCAACTGCGACCACGACGCGTACTACTCCCTGGGCGCCGTAGCCGGCCAGCAGGTCACCTACCTCTGGCACGAATCGGCGGACCTCGAGAACTGCGACGCCGTCATCCTCCCCGGCGGCTTCGCCTTCGGCGATTACCTGCGCACCGGCGCCATCGCCCGTTTTTCCCCGGTAATGGACTCCGTCACCCGCTTCGCCCGGTCGGGCGGACTGGTGCTGGGCATCTGCAACGGCTTCCAGATCCTCTGTGAAGCCGGGTTGCTCCCCGGCGCCCTCATGCGCAACGCCGGACTCAAATACATCTGCCGGGCGGTGCACGTGCGCGTGGAAACCACCGACACTCCCTTCACCAACGCCTGCCGCAAGGGAGAAGTCCTGCAGATCCCCATCGGACACATGGAGGGTAACTACTTCTGCGAGGCGGAGACCCTCGAGCTTCTGCTGCGCGACAACCGCGTGCTCTTCCGCTACTGCGATCCCCAGGGAAGGACCACCACCGAGGCCAATCCCAACGGCTCGCTCGACAACATCGCTGGAATCTGCAACGAAGGGCGCAATGTCTGCGGCATGATGCCCCACCCCGACCGGTCGAGTGAGATCCAACTCGGCTCCGCCGACGGGCTGAAGGTCTTCCAGTCGTTGCTGGGCGCACTGGCGGGAAGCCAAAAGTAAAAAGGGATAGGTCGAAAAGACCTACCCCTGTGCCGTGGGCCTTGCCTCTGAATCGGGACTTGTGCGGCTCCCGCGCCTCTGAGTCTTACGCCGCGGTCGCCTTCGAATGCCGCTGGAACTCCTCGAAACGCTTGTTCACCGTCTCCCAGTTCACGACGTTCCACCATGCCTTGAGGTAGTCGGGACGCCGGTTCTGATACTTGAGGTAGTAGGCGTGCTCCCACACGTCGTTGCCCAGGATGGGGAACAGTCCCTCCATCAACGGGCTGTCCTGGTTCGCGGTGGACTGGATCTCGATCTTCCCGCTCTTGTTGCCCACCAGCCATACCCAGCCGCTGCCGAAGCGTTTCGTCCCGGCGTCGTTGAATTTCTCCTGGAACTGGTCGAAGGCGCCGAACGCGTCCCGGATCGCGTCGGCTACTTTCCCCTTCGCCGGGCCGCCCGCCTTGGGCGCCATGATGGTCCAGAACATCGAGTGGTTGGCATGGCCGCCGCCGTTGTTCCGCACCGCCGTGCGGATGTCCTCCGGCACGGTGTTGATGTGGTGCAGCAGCTCCTCGGCCGTCTTGTTCTGCAGGCCGGGGTGCTTCTCCAACGCGGCATTCAGGTTCTTGACGTAGGCCGCGTGGTGCTTGTCGTGGTGGGTCTCCATCGTCAGTGCGTCGATGTGCGGTTCCAGCGCCGAAAAGGCATACGGCAGGTCGGGCAGTATATGCGCCATGAATCTCCTTCTCCTGGTTCAGTCAATGTTCAGTCAAGTAATTATATCGTGTAACGGGCAGGTTGGCAGTTGCGGGACGGGAGCCACCGCTTTCGCATTGCATTATTTCCATCGGTCCTAACTTTTTACCTTTTACTTTTTCCTTTTTACTTTCCTGCTCCCACAAACGCTTCCTTGTTCACCACGTACGGCATCTTGGTGACGTCTCCGTCGTAGTTCCCCTCCAGCACATCGATCAGCCCCTGGGCACAGCGGCCGGCCATTCCCAGGTTGGGGTCGGTGGAAAGACGGGTGATGGTGGCGCCGGAGGCGAAGTGATGGAAGAGCCGGCAGCGGTCGGCGATGTCCGGGTCCCGCAGAGGTGAATCCGGCGGCAGCGGTTCTTTCTCGAAGACGTCCAGTGCCGCGCCCGCGATCCAGTTCTCGCGCAGCGCGCGGGCCACGGCGGCCTCCTCTACTACCGGGCCGCGCGAGGTGTTCACCAGGTAGGCCGTGGGCTTCATCTTGCGCAGCGTCTTTTCGTTGAACAGATGATAGGTAGGCGTATCGCTCTCGCCCTCGCGCAGCAGCGGCACGTGCACGCTCACGTAGTCGGCGCCCGCCAGGGCCTCGTCAAAGCTAACGTACTTGATCCAGGTCTTCTGCTTCTGCAGGCCCCGGGCATGGCGCAGGTCCATCAACTCCTGGATCCCCTGGATGAACTGGAGGTTCTGGTACGCCGGGTCATAGCACAGGATGTTCATGTCGAAGCCGGTGCACTTCTTAATGACCGCCAGACCGATGCGCCCGGTGCCAATGATGGCGATGGTCTTACCCGTGATCTCATCCCCCAAGAACGGGAGGAAGGGATGCCACGAGCCCCACTGGTTCTCCCGCACCAGGCGCTCGCTGGGGACCATCTTGCGCGCCAGCACGCCCAGCATGAGGAAGGCAAACTCCGCCGTGGCCTCGGTGAGCACGTCGGCGGTGTGGGTGAAGGGGATCTTGTAGCGGTTGGCGTCGGCGCGGTTGATGTTGTCAAAGCCCACGGCGATCTGCGCCACCACCTTCAGCCGCCCCTTCCCTGCCTCGAAGACCTCGGCGTCGATGGGATCGCGCAGCGTGGTGATCAGCCCGTCGATGCCGGCCGCGGTCTTTTCGATGATCAGCTTCTTCGCGGGCGCCTCCGGACCGGGATAGATCTCCAGCTCGTAGCCGCGCTCGCGCAGCAGGCTCTCGGCAGCCTCGCCGATGTGGCAGCTGGCAAACACGCGAAATGATTTCTTGTTGGCCATGTCCTTAGCGTGTTGCGTTCGTCAGAGGTTCTTCTTCGTCCACTCGTCGATGCGGCTGAGCGCCTTCTCCAGGTTCTCGATGGAGTTGGCCACGCTGAAGCGCAGGTAGCCTTCGCCGTAGTCGCCGAAGGCGGTGCCGGAAAGTCCGGCCACTCCCGCGTCGTCCAGCAGCGCGTCGGCCAGCTTTTTCGACTTCCATCCTGTGCCGGTGATGTTGGGGAAGGTGTAGAAAGCGCCCTTGGGCAGGCGGCAGGAGAATCCTTTGATCTTGTTCAGCCCGGCGACCATCAGGTCGCGGCGGCGCTTGAACTCCGCGCACATTTTCTCCACCGAACTCTGGTCGCCGCGCAGCGCCTCGATGCCCGCCACCTGGGTGAAGCTGGCGGTGCAGGAGTTGGAGTTGGTCATCAGCCGCGCCACGTGCGTGGCCAGGTCGGCGCGCATCACCCCGTAGCCCATGCGCCACCCGGTCATGGCGTAGGTCTTGGAGAAGCCGTCGAGCAGCACCGTGCGGTCGTGCCAGCCCTCGAGCGAAAGGATGGAGAAATGCGCGCCCTCGAAGATCAGCCGGCTGTAGATCTCGTCCGAGAGCACCATGATGTCACGGTCGCCGATGGCCTGAGCGATCTCCCGCACGTCGCGCTCCGTCAGGATGCCGCCGGTGGGGTTGTGCGGCGAGTTCAGGATGATGAGCTTGGTGCGGTCCGTGATCAGCTTCTTCAGTTCGTTCACGTCCAGGCGGAAATCCATCTCCTCGCGCAGCCGGATGGGCACCGCCTTCGCCCCTAGGAAGTTGACCATGGACTCGTAGATGGGGAAGCCGGGGTTCGGGTAGATGACCTCGTCCCCTTCCTCAATTAGCGCCAGTATCAGGAAGAAAATAATGGGCTTGCCGCCCGGGACGACCACCACCTCTTCGGGCGCGACTTTGACCCCGCGGGTGCGCGCAACCTCGTCCGCGATGGCCTGGCGCAAATGCGGCAGGCCGGCCGAAGGGCCGTAGTGGGTCCATCCTTTATGTAGGGCGTCACTGCCCGCCTCGATGATGTTGGCCGGGGTGTCGAAGTCGGGCTCGCCGATCTCCAGGTGGACAATGTCCCGCCCCTTGGCCTCCAGCGCCCGTGCTTTTACCAGGACCTCGAAGGCGGTCTCCGTCCCCAGGCGGGCCATGCGCTTGGCCAGTCGCAGCGCGGGTTGGGTGGTCTGGGGCATCCGGGTGAAATTGGGAATTATAGCGCGCCCATGCGCCTGTTGCCCTACTCCGCCAGCGTGGATTCCTGGCTCTTGTCGGCGCGCAGGATGCGCTCCACCACATAGGGAGCGCGATGCGCGGGCTCGTGGAAGTGGCGCACCTGCATCTCCCCCAGCAGGCCCAGCGCCACCAGCTGCACGCCCGCCAGGATGAGCACCGCCGCGAAGAACATCAGCGGCCCGTGCTCGGTCATGACGTGAGTGTGGTAGCGGAGCTTCAGCCACATCAGCCAGATTGCGATCCCCAGGCCTCCCAGCAGGGCGGTCATGCCGAAGCTGCCGAAGAAGTGCAGCGGCCTCGCCAGGTAGCCCAGCAGGAAGCGGATGGTGATGAGGTCGAAGAACACGGGCACCACGCGCGCGATGCCGTAGTGCGAGCGGCCGCCCTCGCGGTCACTGTTGCGGATCTCGACCTCGCAGATGGAAGCGCCCACGCCCGCGGCCAGCGCCGGGATAAAGCGGTGCAGCTCGCCGTAAAGCGGGACTTCGCGGATCAGCTCGCGCCGGTAGGCCTTGAAGGTGGCTCCGAAGTCGTGCAAGTCCACGCCGCTCAGCCGCGCCATCAGCCAGTTGGCGATGCGCGAGGGGACGCGCCGCAACAACAGGTTGCCCGCCCGCCGCCGCCATCCGCTCACGATGTCGTGGCCCTCGGCTATCTTCTCCAGGAACAGAGGGACGTCAGCGGGATCGTCCTGCAAGTCGCCATCCATGGCGATGATGTACTCGCCTTTCGCGTGGTCGAAGCCTGCCACCAGCGCCGGCGTCTGCCCGAAGTTCCGCCGCAGCTTGATGACCGTCACCCGGCTGTCCACCTTGGCGATCTCTTCCAGTTGGTGGAAGGTGAGGTCGTTCGAGCCGTCGTCCACGAACACCAGCTCAAAGCTCTCGCCGGTGTGCTCCATCACCGTCTTCAGGCGGTCGTAGAGCAGCGTCACGCTCTCTTCCTCGTTGTGGAAGGGGACAACGATGGAGTATTTCAGCATCGAAGTGGATTATACAATCGCCGCCCTTCCCTGCCCGTAGTAAGCTTCCGCATGGAACCGAGTACGGCAACCCGGGAGGCACTCATGAAACGCACTCAAGTTGTGATTTTGGCCGCTGACTGTTCTGTTCGCCGCGGTCGCGGCGGCGCAGCAGGACGGCAAGGGGGACAAGGGGAAAGACAAGGTCGAGGGCTACGTCCTCGACTCCTCCTGCGCCTACACTAAGCAGCTCGACAAGCCCATCAGCGCCGCCTGCGCCCGCTCCTGCGCCAAAGGCGGCTCGCCCCTGGTGATCTTGACCGCCGACGGGACCATCTACTGGCCCATCTCCGGCGGCATCCCCGCAGCCGGCCAGAACCAGAAGTTGCTGCCGTTTGCGGGAGAGAAGGTGACGGTCAGCGGCAAGGTCTTCCAGCGCGCCGGCTCCAAGGCCATCGTCATCGAGAAGATCGAGCGCGTAGCCTCGAGCAAGACCCCAGCGGCCCATTGAAGCTTCTTCACTGTGGGGGATCCGGAGGCTTCGGCGGAGAGAGAGGGTGTTGTGGAGTATCAGCAACCAGCGCGGTACAAGATTTGAGAGGAGGGTACATGAAGCAGAACCTATTCACCGGATTCCTCGTCTTGTGGCTCGCTCTGCTAACATTCGCCATCCTCAAAGAAAAACCGCCGGCCATCGTCACCGTGCCAGCTCCAACCCCCGTTTCGTCGCAGTCTGGCCCGGCTGTTGGGCGGTATGAGGTTGTGAAACTTGCGCCAAATGTCTGGCGGTTCGACACCACGAGTGGCGACCTGTGCCTGCTTCTTGCCAGCGCCTCAGAGACAAAACGCCTCGGCGAGGTCGTGGTGCTCTGTCCAAGCACGCCGGAGGAAACGGAGCGCCTGAGGCGCGTGCTCATCATTGGTCAGTTCAACAAGCTGCCGAAGGAACAGCGAACTCCCGAAATGTATCAGAAGATGCTGCGGGAGAACCGATGACCTCGGGGCACGCCGCTCACCTGTAGTCCCCTTAGGATGACTGGAGGCCCCGGGCGGAGTCGAACCGCCGACAAGCAGTTTAGGAAACTGCTGCTCTATCCATCTGAGCTACGGGGCCAGCATTCGCAATTATCGCATGTAGCTTGAACGTTCGTGACGCAGGCCGCTCGTTACGGCTTCGCCCCACTTAGCAGTTTGCGGGAGATACTCTTGCTGACCTCCCAGAGCACGCCTGAGTCGCCCGGTTGCACGACGATCTTGTGCGAAAGCTCTTTGTACGGGTGGATGTAGTTTCGATAATCGCGGAGTACCACACCCACCTGCTTTACCGTTTGGGAAATCCATTTGAGTTCGTGCGCGACATCAATGAAGTGCCTAAGAGTCCAGGCCTGTAATGGGAGTGTCTTCTTCGTCTTGGTGTCCTTGGGTGCAGCAACCGCCTTGAACACGGCCGCTTGGTCGGGCTCGCGCTGAATCCGGGCTAGCAATAGTGCTTCCAGCAGGCCCCCCATCATTACGATCGCCGCGAGGTCAGCATTCGCCCCAATGCAGCGCGTACATTCCTGCCAGCGATTCACGAGGATTCTGTGCATCGCGGGGTCGCCAATTAGCGGCGTGAAATCGCGCTACGTCGGATGTCGCGACGGGAGGAGCGGTCGGCTTAGTCATCACGCTAGACCGCAACGCAACGTGTAACTTTCTGAGCGCACTAATCTCGTCCAGAACGGCTTTCCTTGTGGCAGCGCCAGCGCTTGCCTTCAGAAGCCGTTTGTATCGTGCATCAGCAGGGTCTATCTCATCTGGTCCAGCGACGACCAGAATGCGCTCTCGGTAACCCCGGAACCAAGTCAAGGCAAATGTCGTCAAAAGCGACCGTTCATCTTCCGAGCGAATCCTGAGGGAATCGCTCTTGGACAGGGTCGCCTTCAACCGAGCGCAATCGAGAAGCACTGCTTCCAGAGCTTCGTCTGCAACCGCGAGGCTCATGTTTATTTCTTGGCTTTCTTCTTTGACTTTCGGTGCCGCTTCGATGGGGCCTTGGCTGTTTCGCCAGATAGAGTCATGGCTACAAGGTTTTCGCCTACCGAACTAATGGTGTATTGCCCGCGTTCAGTCTTGTTGAGCAGTCCTACGCCCTGTGCGTTACTGAGGGTCTTTGCCGGGTCGCCCATGCGTCGCCAACCGGCAAGTCGGCAAGCGTCAAGTAAGTCTTGCGCGCCTATCGACTGCTTTCGCTCCAGCTCTGGCGCTTCGAAGCGATAGTAGTACGCGGCCGCTGCAGCAAACTGGTT
>DASYVL010000164.1 GCA_035937135.1 Terriglobales bacterium | reverse complement strand
GCCGAATCACAGGAGTTTCAGACGCCAGCGCAGGTGGGTCAATTGAAACGGATAATCGAACTGCTGATGGAGTCAACCCAGCTGCAGAAAGCTGCTTTTGGGTTCCCCTCAGGAACCTGTATAGGCCCAGCGCTGCGGGTTGCTCAGCCTGCCTGGTAGGGGTGGGCCACCCGCCGGGCTTGACGATGCCTCCGCTAAGGCGTGGAATCAGGAATCGGCAGGTGAAGCCATGTGGACCATCGCTGGCGGCATACTTCTGGCGTTGGCACTTCTAGTCGTTGGCCTTTTGACACTCTCCGGCCTTGGATATTTCTTCGGGTTCGTCTGGGAGCGGGTCACCGGCCCATCCGCCGCAGAGCGCAGCCGCCAGCAAGTTGAAGCGATGCGGAAGTGGGAAATCGATGGCCCCACCTGTTATTGCGATAACCTCATCCAAGGGGGATGGAACGACCCATCTGCGCACGACAGCACCTGTCATAGACGCTACTGGTTGCTGGACCGGGAACACCAAAGAGCGAGGTGGGCAATGGGGAACTCAAGTGATTCCAGGCTGAGGAATTGGGCCAGGCAGCTTGGGGCGTTCAATTCGAAGGCAGAGAAGGAATATGTATATACCCCTGTGGTTAATCGTCGCAGCGGCCGTGGTCCTGTTCCTGGTGGCCGTAGAGCGCTCGCCGGCAGGTGAGCGACCTGGCCCTTGGACCTGGGGTCTTTTCTTGCTCTGCATCACATCGTTGGTCCTCGACCTTGACAGGACCACGATCATCGCGATGCTGGCTCTATGGTCGATAGTCGGGTTCGTTGTTTGGGTGTGGTGGAGCCACCGGCAAGAGCGACAGGACGAGTTGTGGTGGCAGAATGAGGATGCCAGGTTGCGAAAGGAGGCCAAAGAGGTCATCGCAGAATATGACGCGTGGGACGACGCCAAGAAGGCCGCAATGGATGCCTACTTGGAAAAAACAAGGGCGAAACCGGAGTCTACTTCTAGCTAGAGTAGGGGGGCGGCTCAACCGCCGTGAATTGCGCTGGAGGCACGGGTGATCTGTTGATGAAGATTCCTGTCCCTGTTATCGCGGTAGTGTCCGATGTGCTAGCGCGCAACTACACTCACAACCGTCTTGACTTCTTGATGGAACAGGCCGGGCTGACCGGGGACCCGCCTTTCGGCAACAAGGTAGACAAAGCACGAGCTTGGCTGAAGCGGGCGAACACCGACTCTGCCATTACCGACCCGCTCTCCACCTTGGGGAGAGCGCTGGAGGAATTCATGGAAGTGGACTCGTCGGGGTACGGCGTGCTCACGGACCTTTCTGCCGAACGCGAGCAAATCAATGCAAAACTTGCTGAACATTCGCTCGCATACTTGAAAGGTGGTCACGTCGTTCGTTCTGGTCTCGGCGTGGTGAGTCGCAGCGTCGAAGACATCATTCGGACAAGAGACTTGGCTGCACTTCAATCCGAGTTCGATCGCATCTTCGAGAATATAGAACGTGACCCACCTGCAGCAGTCACCGCTTCCTGTGCTCTCTTGGAATCGCTCTTCAAGCTTTATATTGCTGACGAAAGGCTTACGATGCCCGCTGATGAGAGCATCAAGCCGCTGTGGAATGTCGTAAGGAAGGACCTGAAGCTTGACCCAGTGTCGTTCCAAGACGAGGACCTCAAGAAGATCCTCAGTGGACTCGCTTCTATTGTGGATGGAACCGCTGGCCTTCGCACTCACAAGGGGTCGGCACACGGGCAAGGCAGGAAGACGTATAAAGTTGAGCCTCGCCACGCGCGCCTAACCGCCCACTCTGCGCTCACGTTAGCCATGTTTATCCTCGAAACCTGGGACAAGCGACAGACGCGTCGAGGCTCATCGTGAGCTTATGCTGGTGTTTGGAGTGGTGAGCGCGGAAGGAATCGAACCTTCAACCTACTGATTAAGAGTCAGTTGCTCTACCAATTGAGCTACGCGCCCACGGTGGGACAGTTTACGGTAAGACAGTGAACTGTTAACGGTTTGGAAATTATAACATCCATGTTTCTCGCTGCGCACTTTCCAGTTTCCGGTTTCTCGTTTCTCGAGACGCCGGCGCTACGCCACCGGCGGCCGCTGCTTGTGCCAGTCGGTGTGCTGCTGCAAGGTGCGGGCGGCGCGCAGGACGGCGTCCTCTCCGAGCGGCGGGCCGATGAACTGGATGCCCACCGGGAGTTTCCCTTCCGTAAACCCGCAGGGGACGCTGATGGCGGGCAGGCCGCACAGGTTGCCGATGCCGCCGATCGGGTCGGCGAAGTCGAGGGCCTTGTCGAGGTCTTCTGACAGCTTGGTGGCGGCCACGGGCAGCGAGGCGGCGCAGAGCACGTCGAACTTCTCGAAGAGCGCCTCGATCTTCTTCTGCACGATGGCGCGGATGCGCATGGCGCGCAGGAAGTCCGAGGCCGGGATCTGGCGGTTGATGTAGCCGCCGAGGCGGCCCTGGTCGTCCACCAGCTCGGAGATGCGGCCGGAATCGATCAGCGCTTCGAAGGCGGAGCAGCCCTCGACAGAAATAATCGTCCCGGCGGCCGCGCCGAAGGCGCCCTTGCCGTCGGGCAGCTCGGCGTCGGAGAAGTCACAGCCGTTCTTCTTCAGGACCTCGACGGCGGCTTTAAAAGCCGCCTCTACACCGGCATCCATCTTCTTCCACTGATTCTTGAGCCAGCCCACACGTAGTGGCTTCTTCCGTGAGCTCGACGTCCCACCTTCGGGGGAATACGTGAAGGCCGCATCGCTGGGCGGCAGCGAGCCAGGGTCGGCAGGGTCGTGTCCGGCGATGGCGGAGAGGATGAGCCCGCAGTCGTCGGCCGAGCGAGCCATGGGGCCGATCTTGTCCATGGAGAAGGAAAGCGCCATGGCACCGTGGCGGCTGACGCGTCCGTAGGTGGGCCGCAGGCCGGAGACGCCGCAATAGGCCGAGGGGCAGACGATGGAGCCCCAAGTCTCCGTCCCGATGGCGAAGCCGGCGAGCCCGGCGGCCACGATGGCGCCTGAGCCGGCAGACGACCCGCAGGTCCAGCACTCTTCGTTCCAGGGATTGTGCGCCGGGCCGCTGATGGAGGCGTTGCCGAAGTGGTAGCCCATGCCTCCGGCCAGCTCGATCATGGCGGCCTTGCCCAAGAGCACCGCGCCCGCGGCGCGCAGGCGCTCGATGACGGTGGCGTCGTAGTCGAACTTCTGCCCGGCAAAGGGACGCGCGCCCCAGGTGGTGGGGTATCCCGCCACCGCCAGCAAGTCCTTGGCGGCGTAGGGGATGCCGTGCAGCGGCCCGCGGTACTTCCCCGCCGCGATCTCGCGCTCGGTCGCGGCCGCTTCCTTGAGCGTGATTTCCGGGGTCAGGGTGGCGTAGGCGTTGAGCTTCGCGCCCAGCGTCTGGCTGCGTTCGAGATAACTTTCCGCCAGCTTCACCGGGGAAAGCTTGCGCGCCCGGATGCGCTGGCCCAATTCGCGGACGGACAGATAAAGGATGTCATCTGAATAGAGTGCGTCATCTGAATGGAGTGCGTTGGGGGAGGCCATGGCTAGCGCTTCCCTCCCCTGCGCAGTTTGAGGACGGTGGCGGGCTCGTCGGAGATGGAGAGGGGAAAGGCGCGCAGGCTCTCCACCCCCTCCTGGCCCAGGGTGATGAGGCGGCGGACCTCGGCCTTCTGCGCGCCGGAGAGGCGGTCGCCGAACTGGCGCATCACGCCTTGGACGCGGGCCTCGACCTCGGCCTGGCTGGCGGCGGAGAGCTTGGGCGGAGCTGAACCTTCGGGTGGCGACGGGGCGGCGGGCGACGGAGACGGCGCGGCGGCCTGCGAGAAGGCGTTCGCGGGCAGCACGGCGATGGTGGCCGCGGCCAGCGCGGCGGAGCGCGCGAAGGCACGCCGGGTGATGGCGCTGGAGGATTCAGGGCGATGAGTTCGTTTCGACATGGCTCGACCCTCTTGGGAAATGATGAAGGCGGAGCCTAATCGAAGGAGGGGGCGGCGTCAACGGGCTGGCGTCTGACCAAGAGAAGCAGGTCCCTCGCGCCGCGCTCGGGATGACAATTCTTTAGAAGGTGAAGGCGAGGCCGCCGCGGATGGAGCGCGGGGCCTGCATCAGGTAGAGGGTATGGCCGTCCTGTCCGAAGACGGGGACGTAGCCCTCGGCCAGCAGGTTGCGCACGTCGATCAGCGCTTCCATGTGGCCGAGCGAGGAACTCTTGGGCAGCGGCTGGCGGATGAAGAAGCTGAAGTAGGGATCGGCCTGGCCAGGAGAGGCGTCAAACAGGTCCACCGGGGTGAGGGCGTGTGTGCTGGTCCACCGGTAGGAGGCGATCCAGCGCGTGCCGACGTGCGGCACCCGGCCCATCATCTTGGCGGTGACGGCGTGCGCGTACTGGTTGCGCAACGCCGAATGCACCTGATCCCAGGACAGGTTCGAGCCTTCCAGCTTCAGCACGCCGCCGTAGGCGTAGCTGAGTGCGCCGCTGAGGTTCGGGCCCAACTTGCGCTCCGCCACGACGCGCAGGCCGCGCGCGTCGAGGTTGCCGCCATTGAAGGCGAAGGTATTGGAATAGACGTCGGGGAGGAACTCGCCGGAAGTGGAGCTGACGACGCCGGCGCCGGTGAGGGCGGTGTCCGCGATGTGGTCGCTGTAGACGGCCACCTGCAGGCTGTTCTTCCCCTGGCGGCGGGACAGGGAGATCTCCTGGTGGCGAGCACGCTCCAGCCGCGGCTCGGACCCCAGCAGCGTGATCCGCGGACCAGACTCGGTGAGGTCGGCGGGCGCGGTGTCAAAGCCCTTGGCCAGGCGGGTGGTGGGCTGGGCGGTGGCGTACTGGTAGCGCACCACGGTGTTGGGCGAAAGGTGCACCGCCACGCCACCGAAGGGCCGGAAGGCGTTCATCCGCCCGCGGAACTGGATGCCCTGCAGCTCGCCGCCGTAGTTCAACTCGACGAAATCCATGAGCGTCGTGCTGTCGGAGAGGGAGAGGGCCAGGGCTTCGAGTGCCGCGTCGCGGGAAGTGGCAGCGGGCGCGGCCAGGCGGCGGAAGGTGACCGCCAGCTCGGGATGGGAGCCGTTCGAAAGCTTATGAGAGTAGGTGGCGCGCAGAACGGTGCTGGGAGACCCGTTGCCGTAGCCAATGTCGCCGGCAAAAGAAACGGTTGCGGCAGAGGAGAACAGGGAGCGCTCCACGTTGAAGGCCGCCGTCTGGTCGCTGGCGCTTCCGAAGCCTTCATTCTCGGAGCCGGCGAGGAAGGCCACCCGCGCTTTCAGGGTGCGGTCCTCCTGTCGGGAGGAACTGGCCACCACCACGAGCGGGCCGTCATCGAGCACGCGCAGGATGGGGCGGTTGGCGGTAGAGCGCAGGGTCCACTTCCAGTCGTCGTCGTCTTCCGACGCGCGGCGGCGGGAGGGCAGCAGTTCCATGGCTTCGAACAGGGTGTTGAGCGTCAGGTTGACGGCCAGGTGGGCGCCGGCGCGTAGCGCCACGTTCTCTCGCAGGGTGGGCAGGAAGGCGGGCGCGGTGACTTTGACGAAGTACACGCCGGGCAGCAGGCCAGCGGCGCGGTAGTAGCCGCGGGCGTCGGTGAATACGGTGGAGGTCTCGAGGCCGCCGGTGGTGGACACCTCGACGCTGGCCCCCATCTGGGGCGTCCCGCGGGAGCTCTTCACATACCCGCTGATGGAGCCGGGCTTGGAAGCGGCCAGGGCCGGCACCGCCAGCGCCAGCGTTATCAGCATCCAGCCCAGCTTTTTGCCTGCGCTCACTGCCTGCGTCCTTTCCGCTTACTCGACCACGAACTTGGCCGAAGGAGCGATGGACTGCTTGGAGACGTTGTCGCTCACCTTCACCGTGACCTGATAGGTGCCGGGTTCGAGGGCAGTTAACGACACCTGCTTTTCCAGCGTCACCTGGTCGCCCAAGTTGCCCATCTGGTCGGTGGACTCGCTGGAGGTCACCACCGTCTGGTTGTTGGCGGTGTTCACGACCTGGTATTCGAAGGTCGCGGAGGGCTTGTTGGTTTTCTCATCCACGCCCAGGTTGTACACCTGCATCCAGAAGTTGAGCTTCTGGGTGCGCTTGAAGCTGGCAGGCTTGCCGTCAGAGGATTCCAGGCGCGGGCGCACCTTGGTGGTGCCGATCACGAAGCTGCCGGTGCCCACGTTCTTGGGCGCGACCTTCTCCATCTGGTCGGCCAGGATGAGGGTGGAGGAGGCGAGCTTTTCGTCCCCGTAGTCCGGTACCTGGATGCCTTTGCTCCAGGTCCCGACGCGGTCTCCGTTCACGTCCTTCACCACCAGGTCCACGCGGTAGCGCCCGGGGCGCAGCGGCATAGCCTTCCAGTAGACGGAGGTGTTCTCGATGGTCTTGGGCAGCAGTTCGGCGGGGACGTCCACCTGCACCGTGTCCTCAAAGGTCTGGGCGACGCGCCCGGTGAGGGTGGTGACCCGCCCGTAGATGTTGACCACGCCGCGCTGGATGCCGTCCTTGTTGACGAAGGTGATGTCGCGGTTCTTCACTTGCACGGTCACCGGGACCAGCACGGTATCCGAGGTGACGCGGACAAAGTCGGCGCGCACGTCAAAGGCCATCAGGTTCACGCGAATCTTGTGCGTGACCACCTCTTCCAGGTCCTTGAACTTGATGGACGGCGCCCGGTTGAGCTTGCCGTAGATCTCCAGGCGGTCGAACTCGTTGTCGTGCTGGCGATGGTTGGTGAACGGTCCCTGGCCCAGCCGCTCGATGCCGCCGGTGGTGAAGCGGTCGGCCTTGTTGGCCAGCCCCATCTCCTCGTACCAGGTCTGGCCGGCGTTGGGGACGTTGAGCAGCGCGTCCTTCTCCGAGCGATCGATGGTCATGTGGTAGTCGCTGCACATGCAGGTGTCCACGAACTCGATGGTGATCTCCTGGCCGATGTCCTCCAGGTAGCGGTAGCGCCAGATCTCAAAGGGATAGGTGGAAGTGGATCCGCCGCCTTCTTCTGACGGGCGCTGGTAGTAGCCGCCGGTGGGATGGGATTCAATTTCATCCGGCGGGCCGAAAATCACGTAGACGCGGCCGCGGTCGGTGCGGAAGCCGGCCTTCCCGGACTGGTAGTGCTCGTTGGCGTAGGCGATGCGCCGGTAGTGCTCTTCCTTGAATTCGTTCTCCACCGTGTCGGGGGTGGGGTCGCGCCGCAGCCAGAACTGCTCGATGAACTGGTCGCGCTCCTCGTCATTG
>DASYVL010000163.1 GCA_035937135.1 Terriglobales bacterium | reverse complement strand
ATCAACCGCATCCTGCCCGCGCCCAAGGGCATCTTCCTCGAAGCCACGGGGCAGGTCTTTCGCGGCGATTCCGGCGACGTCACCTCTTCACCTCTCTTCACCGCGCACCAGCGCAGCGATGTGAGCTTCGTGGGGCGCCTGCGCGGCTACAAGGACCTCACCGAAGACACCAACCTGGACATCGGCCTCTCCTACGCCCGCGGGCACAACGACCTGGGAACCAACTTCCTCACCCAGCTCTTCGGCTCGGACGTCACGCTGCGCTGGAAGCCGCTGCGCCGCGCCATTTATCATAACTTCCTCTGGCGCAGCGAATTCGTCTGGAGCGAGCGCCAGCAGTTGCCCACGCCGCAGCGCGGCTTCGGCTTCTACAGCGCGGCCGACTACCGGCTGAACCGGCGCTGGACCGTGGGGGGCCGCTACGACCGCTCCGCCCGCGCCCGCTTTGCCAACCTCACCGACAGCGGATTCTCCGCCGTGGTCACCTACTGGCCGAGTGAGTTCAGCCAGCTCCGCGCCCAGTACCGCTTCGGCCGCTTCGCCGAGGGCAAGGACACGAGCGAGCTGAAGCTACAATTGTTGTTTTCCATGGGCGCTCACGGCGCTCATCCCTTCTAAGGAGACGTCATGAAAGCTCAAGCAAGCTGGTTTCGCAGGATCATCGGGATGGCGGCGCTGGCCGCCGCCCTCTGGGGGGCGACAGGCACGGCCTGGGCGGCTTCCAAACTCAACGTCGTCACCACCACCGCGGATTTGGCCGCGCTCACCCAGGAGGTGGGCGGCGACCGCGTCAACGTGCAGTCCATCGCCAAGGGATATCAGGACCCGCACTTCGTCGAGGCCAAGCCCAGCTTCCTCCTGCTGCTGCAGCGCGCCGACCTGCTGATCTCCGTCGGGCTGCAACTGGAGATCGGCTGGCTGCCGCCGCTCATCTCGCAGTGCGGCAACGCGCGCGTCCAGCCCAACGCCTCGGGGAATCTGGACGTCTCGCAGTTCGCCGAGATCCTGGAGCTGCCCACCGGGCCGGTCTCGCGGGCGCAGGGCGACGTCCATCCGCTGGGGAACCCGCACTACTGGCTCGACCCGGAGAACGGGCGCCGCGTCGCCCGCGGCATCGCCACCAAGCTGGCCCAGCTTCGTCCGGAGGACGCGCAATACTTCGAGCAGCGCTTCCAGGATTTCAGCCGGCGGCTCACCGAGGCGGAAAAACGCTGGGACGCGCAGATGCAGCCTTATCGCGGGCGCAAGATCATCACCTATCACCGCTCCTGGCCCAACTTCACCCGGCGCTTCGGCTTGCAGGTGATGGGCGAGATCGAGCCGCGGCCCGGCATCCCGCCCAGCCCCCGGCACACCATCGAACTGATGGAGATGATGAAGCGCGAGGGCGTGAAGGTGATCCTGGTGGAGCCGTACTTCGACTTGAAGACTCCCAACTCGATCGCCAGCGCCACCGGCGCCAAGGTGGTGGTGCTGCTGCCTTCGGTGGGCGGGGAGAAGGAAGCTCCCGACTACTTCAAGCTTTTCGACTACGACCTGGGAGCGCTCAGCCGGGCGTTCCAGGGACAGTGAGGACACAGACCGAATGGACATCCTACCGTTTCTCTTATTGCCCTTCCTGGCCAGCCTGATCCTGACCGGGATCCACGCCTACCTGGGAGTGCACGTGGTGGAGCGTGGCGTGATCTTCGTGGACCTGGCCCTGGCGCAGATCGCGGCCCTGGGCGCGGTGGTGGCCATCCTGGTGGGCGTGGACCCGCATGGAAGTGGTGCCTACTGGATCAGCCTGGCCTTCACCTTCCTGGGCGCGGCGGTGTTCGCGCTGGTGCGCGGGCGCCGGCTCCACATCCCGCAGGAGGCCATCATCGGCATCTCCTACGCCGTGGCCTCCGGCGCCGCCGTGCTGGCCATGAGCAAGGCCACCGGCGAGACCGAGCATTTGAAGGACATGCTGGTCGGCAACATCCTGGCCGTTTCCCGGTCCGAAGTCATCAGGACGGCCGTGCTCTACGCCGTCATCGGGCTCTTCCACTTCCTCTTTCGCAAGAAGTTCCTGCTGATCTCAACCGACCCCAAGCGGGCCGAGGCTGAGGGGCTCTCCATCCGGTTCTGGGACTTCCTTTTCTATGCTTCATTCGGATTCGTGGTGACCTCATCGGTGGCCATCGCCGGAGTGCTGCTGGTGTTCTGCTACCTGATCGTGCCTTCAGTGGGAGCCATGCTGTTCGCGGACCGCATCGGGCCGCGCCTGGCCATCGGATGGACCATGGGCACGCTGGTCTCGGCCCTGGGCGTGTGGCTCTCCGTGGAAGCCGATCTGCCTACCGGCGCTACCATCGTATGCACCTTTGGCGGCGTGCTCATCCTCATGTTCGTGGTGAGCGCGCTCATCGGCCGCGGCAAGGGCGCTCCCCCCAACAACAACGCCCAGGCTGCTAGGGCCGCCTAGGCACGTCACGAGCAATAAAAAAGCCGGGGCGGAATGCCCCGGCTTCTTGTTGGCGGTTGAGCTGCCCGGAGAAAACCTAAACGTTTCTGCGCGGCCGCAGGCTCAAGTCGCGCACCTGGGCCAGGATGCTCGACCACTGCATCCCATCCAGCTTCGAGAGATAGGGAAGCAGTTGCGAGATGAAATCGTCGGAGAGCAGGTCGCGAATCTCGCTCTGCTGGTTATGGCCGCCGGGATCGTAGACCAGCAGCTCGGGCACCGAGACCTCCAGCGCCCTGGCCAGGCGCTCGATGGAAGAGAGCGTGGGACAGGCCTTCTCGTTCTCGATCTTGGAGACGTAGGTGCGCGGCACGTGCATGCGCAGCGCCAACTGGCGCTGGCTCAGGCCGTTGCGCAACCGCAGCGAGCGGATGGCCAATGCGATCTGCAGACGCGTGTGGCCGTTGCCATTTCCGTTGCCGTTGGTCGGAGGCGCCGGCGCCGGCTCAACGGCGACGGGCGGGGGTACTTCCGCGTCCAAAGAGGTATGGCACTTTCGGCAAAGATTGGTGCTGGTGCGGAACTGCACCAGCCGGCATCGGTCGCATCTCACCACTTCCCGTGAATCTACGGGTGCGAGAGTTGTGGCCATTCGTATTTTCGAAGATGCCAGAGCGGGCATCTACCCCGGGAACCTGCTGTGTGAGCGCTTCCGCTTCCCGGGCTCCGCGTCCAAACGTGGAAGCGGAGACGGAAGCAGGACTAATTTGAGGTATGCTCTAGGGCGCTGTCAACTAAATTCGTGGGTGAAACCAGTATGACACCCCAGAAGGCATGGATGAAACCAGTATGTTGACCGGAGAAAACACAGCGAAAGGACTGCCGGAGCGGGCGTCGGCGTGGGCGTTACTTTGCGAGTTCACTGCCTCGGAAAGTCTGCGCAAACACGCGCTGGCGGTCGAAGCCTGCATGCGCGCCTACGCGAAAAAGTTCGCTGAGGACGAAGATGCTTACGGCCTCGCCGGCCTGCTGCACGACTTCGACTACGAGAAATATCCCACGCCGGCGGAGCATCCTTTCGTGGGCAGCAAGATCCTGGAGGAGCGCGGCTACCCGGAGTGGCTGCGCCGCTGCATCCTCTCGCACGCCGATTATTCGAACGTCGCTCGCGAGACAAAAATGGAGCACGCGCTCTTCGCCTGCGACGAGCTCGCCGGCTTCATCACCGCCATCGCCCTGGTAAAGCCCGGCAAGTCGCTCGCCGAGGTGGAGGCGCGCTCGGTGCGCAAGAAGATGAAGGACAAAGCCTTCGCCCGCTCTGTCAGCCGCGACGACATCACCAAGGGCGCCGCCGAGCTCAGCATCGATCTCGACCAGCACATCAGCTTCTGCATCGAGGCGATGAAGGGAATTGCGAGCGAGTTGGGATTGGAGGGGAAGCCCCCCAGCACAAGCACAGAGCCGACCTAAATCAAGCGAGGGCCTTTGCCAGTTTGCCCCGCCGAAGAATCGCCGATACGCTCGCGAAGTCCCCAGCTAGCGCGCGGTCTTTCTCCACGACCGGTGCCACCGCACGCACCACCGCCTTGGCCTGCTCGATGCGCTTGCTCGACTTGAGCGGTGCCCGGAAATCGATCCCCTGGGCGGCGGCGAGGGCCTCGATGGCCAGTACGTGCGTCGCATTCTCCAATATCCTCTTCAGCTTGAGCGCCGCGGTCATGCCCATGGAGACGTAGTCTTCTTTGTTGCCCGAGGTCGGGATTGAATCCGCCGAGGCCGGGTGCGCCAGTACCTTGTTCTCGCTGACCAGGGCCGCGGCCGTCACCTGCGCCATCATGAAGCCGGAATTCAGCCCCGGGTCCTTGGCGAGGAAGGCCGGCAGGCCTTCGCTGAGCGCCGGATTCACCAGGCGCTCGATGCGGCGCTCGGAGATTCCCGCGAGCGAGGTCAGCGCGATGCCCATAAAATCCAACGCGAAGGCCAGAGGCTGGCCGTGGAAGTTGCCCCCGGAGAGGATCTCAGCCTGCGTGGCGCGGCCGCCCTCGGCCGCGGCTTGACTGAGAAACACCAGCGGATTATCCACGGCGGAGTTCATCTCGATCTCGAAGACGCGGCGGCAATAGGCGAGGGTGTCGCGCACGGCGCCGTGGACCTGGGGCATGCAGCGCAACGAGTAGGCGTCCTGCACGCGCGCGCAGTCGCGGTGCGACTCGCGGATCTGGCTGCCTTCGAGCATGCGGCGCAGGTTGCGCGCGCTGCGCAACTGGCCGGGATGCGGGCGGGCGCGGTGGATGCGCTCGTCGATGGCGACGTCGGTGCCGCGCAGCGCGTCGAGCGACATGGCGCCGATGACGTCGGCGGAGTCGGCTAAGGTCTCCGCAGCGAGCAGCGCCAGCGCGCCCAGCGCCAGCATTCCCTGCGTCCCGTTGATGATCGAGATGGCTTCTTTGGCTTCGAGCTTGAGCGGCTTGATGCGCGCCTGCTTCAGCGCTTCGTTGCCCGGGAGACGCTTGCCGGCGACCACGGCCTCGCCTTCGCCGATCATCACCAGCGCCATGTGGGCCAGCGGCGCCAGGTCGCCGCTCGCTCCCACGCTGCCCTGCGACGGGACGATGGGATGCACGCCGCGGTTGAGCATCTGGCAGAGCGTCTCGATGATGGCGGGGCGCACGCCGGAATGACCTTTAGCCAGGGAGTTGGCGCGCAGCAGCATCAGCGCGCGGACTTCGGGCTCGCTCAGCGGCTCGCCCACGCCCGCCGAGTGCGAGCGGATGAGGTTGACCTGAAGCTGGCGGATCTGCCCCGGCGGGATGCGCACGTCGCTCAACTGGCCCACGCCGGTGTTCACGCCGTAGGCCACGTGCTTGCCGCGCAGCAGCTTCTCCACCACGGCGCGCGCCTTGCGCACGCGCTTGCGCGCCTCGGAATCGAGCTCTACCGGGCGGCGGTCCTGGACCACCTCGCGCAGCGCGGCGAGGGTCAGGTCGTTACCAGTGATGGGAAGAGCTTTCACGAATGTCCCGCCGCTTTCTTGAATGCCATCTGGTATTTCTCGGGCAGCGCCTTGCGCTCCATGTTCTTGTCCACCACCAGGTGCGTGGTCTCGCCCTCGGCCAATAGCGTGCCGTCGGTGGCCCGCGCGACCTCGTACGTGAAGTGCAGCAGGGAATCGCGGACGTTCTTCAACTGGGTGCGCACCAGGATCTGGTCGTCGTAGCGCGCCGGAGCCTTGTAGCGGACGCGCACGTCCACCACCGCGATGTGGCAGTCGTCTTCGCGCTCCATGTTGCTGTACTCAAGGCCCAGTTGGCGCAGCAGCTCCACGCGGCCCACCTCGAACCAGATGATGAAGTTGGAATGATAGACCACGCCCATCTGGTCGGTCTCGGCGTAGCGCACGCGGAGTGTGGTCTCTCCTACAGCCGGCTTCATTTCCCCGTCCACTTCGGCTTGCGTTTCTCGAGGAACGACGTGATGCCCTCGCGGAAGTCGTCGGTGGTGCGGATGCGGGCGTTGTCCTCGATAGCCTGGGCGATCTGTGAATCGAGCTGTTCCGCGATGAAGCTGTTGATGAGCCGTTTGGCGGCGCGCACCGACGACGGGCTGTTCGCGATGAGCGTCTGCGCCAGCTCGCGCGCCCGCGGCATCAGCTGTTCCGCGGACACGACTTCATTGACCAGCCCATAGCGGTGGGCTTCGGCGGCGTCGAAGAGCCGCCCGGTGAGCAGCAGGTCGCGCGCGATCTTGTGTCCCACCTGCGTCACCAGGAACGACGAGACGATGGCCGGCACGAAGCCGATGCGCACCTCGGTGTAGCCGAACTTGGCCTCGGGGACGGCCAGGGTGAAGTCGCACATGGTGGCGATGCCGGTGCCGCCGGCGATAGCAGCGCCATTCACCGCGGCGATGGTGGGCTTGGGGAAGTCGTAGATGCGGCGGAAGAGGCGCGCCATGGTGGCGGAGTCTTTCACGTTCTCCTCGTGCTTCTTGCCAATCAGGCCCTTCAGGCCTTCGAGGTCGAGTCCAGCGCAGAAGGCCTGGCCCGCGCCGGTGAGGATGGCTACCTGCGCCGCGGACTGTTCTGCCGCGTCGAGCGCCGACATCAGGTCGGCGAGCAGCTCGAAGCTGATGGCGTTTCGCTTTTCCGGGCGGTTGAGCGTGAGGGTGACGATGCCATCGCCTTCCGCGAGCAGGACCGTGTTTGCCATCAGTGCACCACCTGGGTCGAATGTTTCTGCGCGATGTCGGCGGACATGCGCAGCACCGAATCGAGCGGCTTCTGGATTGGCAGCGGGATGCCGCGGCCGCCCAGGGCTTCGAGCACGCGCTCGGTCGGAATGTTACCTACCAGCAAGTCCTGCGCGAAGGGACATCCGCCCAGGCCGCCCAGAGCGCAGTCGAAGCGCCGGGCGCCGGCATCATACGCGGCCAGGACTTTTTCCGCGGCCTGCTCCGGCCGGCTGTGCAGGTGAACGCCAAGCTCTACGCCCGGGAACTGGGGCGCGACGGCGCGCACCAGCGCGCCGACCTGCGCCGCATTCGCCAGTCCTACGGTATCGGCGAGCGAGATCTGGGTGATGCCCATGTCGAAGAGCAGCCGCACCGCCTCCACGACCTCCTCGGCGTTCCACGGCTCGCCGTAAGGATTGCCGAAGGCCATGGAGATGTAGGCTACCGTGCCCATGCCGGCGTCGTCAGCCTGCAGCTTGATCTTCTCCAGTGACTCGACGGCTGCCTCGAACGTCTGGTTCGCGTTCTTCTTGAGAAACGCCGGCGAGACCGAATAGGGGAAGCCCACCGTGTGCACGGCCTCGGTCGCAATCGCGCGCTCCACACCCTTTTCGTTCACCACGATGCCGATGATTTCCACGTCGTCGGGCGGGTCGAGCTGCTCGAGTACTTCTTCGGAGTCCGCCATCTGCGGCACGGCTTTGGGGGAGACGAACGACACCGCGTCAATGTGCTTGAACCCCGCGGCGATCAGCGCCCGCAGGTACTGCGCCTTGACCTCGGCCGGAATCTGGCCGGTGAGGCCTTGCCAGGCATCGCGGGGACACTCAACGAGTTTGACGTCGGACTTCATGCTAACCGCGGTGAAATCACGTTTGGAGCACTCCAACCTTGAACTCCGCTACGTCCGGGTTGAGCGCCGCGGCCTCGAGCGCGGTGGTGATGGCCTCGCGCGTCGAGACCGGGTCGATGATCTTATCGATCCACAGGCGCGCGGCGCCGTAGCGCGGGTCGGTCTGCTCGTCGTAGGTTTTCTTCACCGACTCGAACAGTTCCTTCTTCTCTTCCGCGCTCAACTTCTTGCCGCCGCGTTCGAGCTGCTTGATCTTGATCTCCACCAGCGTATTCGCCGCCTGCTCGCCGCCCATGACGGCGTAACGCGCGGTGGGCCAGGCGAAGAGGAAGCGCGGGTCGTAGGCCTTGCCGCACATGGCGTAGTGTCCGGCGCCGAAGGAGCCGCCCAGGATGACGGTGATCTTGGGCACGACGGAGTTCGACACCGCGTTCACCATCTTGGCGCCGGCGCGCAGGATGCCGCTCCACTCCGCGTCGCGCCCCACCATGAATCCGTTGACGTCGTGCAGGAAGACCAGCGGCACCAGGTTCTGGTTGCAGTCCATGATGAAGCGCGCGGCCTTCTCCGCCGACTCGGTATAGATGACGCCGCCGAACTCCACGCGCTTGTTGCCGGCGCGGTCGGTCTGCTGCACGTGCTTTTTCTGGTTGGCCACGATGCCCACGGCGAAGCCGCCGATGCGGGCGTAGCCGCAGAGCACGGTTTCGCCGTATTCCGACTTGTACTCGTCGAAGCGGCTGGCGTCCACCAGGCGCGCAATCACTTCCTTCATGTCGTACTGGCGCGCCGGGTCGGATTCGAAGATGCCGTAAAGCTCCTCGGCGGCGAAGGCCGGGGGCAGCGGCTTCTTGCGGTCGAAGATGGAGTTGCGGCGATAGCCCATCTTCTCGATGAGCGAGCGGATGCGCACGAGGCAGGCGGGATCGTCGGGCTCGCGGAAGTCCACCGTGCCCGAGATCTCGGAGTGCATCTTGGCGCCGCCCAGCTCTTCCGCCGAGGCTTTCTGTCCGATGGCCGCCTGCACCAGTGCCGGTCCGGCGATGAACAATCCCGAGCCGTCGGTCATCAGCAGGTGGTCGCACATTAGCGGCAGGTAAGCGCCGCCGGCCACGCACATGCCCATCACCGCCGAGAGCTGCGGGATGCCCATGGCGCTCATCACCGCGTTGTTGCGGAAGATGCGGCCGAAGTCGTCGGTGTCGGGGAAGACGTCCTCCTGCAGCGGCAGGAAGACGCCGGCGGAGTCCACTAGATAAATGGTGGGGATGCGGTTCTCGATGGCGATGTTCTGCGCGCGGATCACCTTCTTGGCGGTCATGGGGAAGAAGGCGCCGGCCTTCACCGTGGCGTCGTTCACGATGAGCATGAGCAGGCGGCCGTGGACGCGTCCGAGGCCAGTGACCACGCCCGCCGCTGGCGCGCCGCCCCACTCCTCGTACATGCCGTAGGCGCTGTAGGTGCCGAGCTCGAAGAACTCCGTCTTCGGGTCGAGCAGCAGCGCGATGCGCT
>DASYVL010000162.1 GCA_035937135.1 Terriglobales bacterium | reverse complement strand
GGCCGTGGTCAGGGCGAGGCCGGTGTTCTCCGAGAGCGGATAGACGGTCTGCACCAAGCCCTTGCCAAAGGTGTTTTCGCCCACCACCAGGCCGCGGTCGTGGTCCTGGATGGCGCCGGCGACGATCTCCGCCGCCGAGGCCGTGAACCGGTTCACCAGCACCACCAGGGGATAGTCCTTGCCCAGGTTGCCGCGGCGCGCGGTGTAGCGCTTCTCCGCCGAGGCGCGCCCGCGATGCGAGACGATGACCGCGCCTTTCTTCAGGAACTTGTCGGCTACGCCCACGCCCTCGCCGAGCAGGCCGCCGGGATTCTGCCGCAGGTCGAGGATCAGGCCCTTGAGCTCGCCGAACTCGTCCAGCGCTGCCTGCACCTCGTCCTCGGTGGTCTCATTGAAACCGGAGACGTGCATGTAGCCGATCCCCGGGCGAACCAGGAAGTGCAGGTCCACGCTGTAGCGCGGGATCTCGTCGCGAATGATGGTGAACTCCAGCGGCTTGTCCAGTCCCTCGCGCACGATGGTGATGCGCACCTGGGTGCCTTTGGGTCCCTTGAGTAGTTCCGCGACGTCGGAGGTGGTCATCCCGTCGGTGGGCTTGCCGTCCACTCCGGCGATGATGTCGCCCGGGCGGATGCCGGCGCGGTAGGCGGGCGTCCCCACGAAGGGCGCGATCACGATGACCTTGTTATTCCGCGGGCCCACCGTCATGCCCACGCCGTAGTACTTGCCGCGCTGTTCCTCGCGCAGCAGGGAATAGGACTTGGGATCGAAGAAGTTGGAGTGCGGATCCAGTACCCGCAGCATGCCGGGGATGGCGCCGTTGTAGATGGCCTTGTCCGGATTCACCGGGTCGGCGTAGTTCTGCTCCACCAGGGTGTAGACCTGGCTAAAGGAGCGCAGGCTGTCCTGGACGTCGCTGTCGCCGCCGGGGAGGCCGCGGTCGAGCTTCTGTCCGAACAGGCCTCCGAGCAGGCCGAAAACCAGAAGTACCAGAACAACCGAGAAGAGCGAGCGGCGAGAACTGACGGCCATCGTGTCCGTGTCCTTGCGACGCGACGGCCACCCGGAACGGGTTTCCCGTCGAGCCATGTGAGATTGAAATCAGTATAGCAAAAGTCAGGGGCGAGGGATGAGGGGCGACGGGCGAGTGAAACCGGGCGGTTACCTTCGGGTGATCTTCGCGTCACCGGTCGCGCGCGGAGAAGTCCCCACCCTTCGCCAAGAGCGGGCGAAAGGGTGGGGCACCCTAACCGCTGGTGGCTCGGAGCTGCTATCATTTCCGCATGAATCTTGGCTTCCCGGAGATGCTGTTTCTGGGCCTGCTGGCGCTGCTGCTGTTCGGGCCGCGGCGGCTGCCGGAGATCGGCCGCCAGATCGGCAAGGCGCTGGGCGAGTTCAAGCGCGCCTCCAGCGAGTTCCAGACCCAGTTGGAGGACGAGGTGCGCCAACTGGAGGTCCAGGAAGACAGCCAGCGCAGCATCGCCCCGCCTGCGGCGCCCGAGGGCAGCATCGCGCAGACGGCGGCACCGTCCCCGGCTTCGGCGTCTCCTGTCTCCACGGGCCCGGCCTCGAGCCCGCCGCTCCCCGCCTCGTCGGGCGCCAACGGGGGCGGCGACGCCAACAGGGGCGACGGAGCCAACGGTGCCTGAGACCGTGGCCGAGCCGGCCCCTGCGTCCGAGGAACCTCGCGAGGAAACCCGCGACGCCCTGACCGGCATGAGCTTCCTCGAGCACCTGGAGGAACTGCGCCGCCGCATCATCTACAGCCTGCTGAGCGTGGGCGTCTGCTTCGGCGTGGCCTGGTCGTACTCCGACCGCATCTTCGCCCTCATGCAGCGGCCCATCGTAGAGGCGCTGCGCAATCACAAGCTGGACGAGAAGCTGGTCTACCTGAACCCCACCGAGCCCTTCAACCTTTACTTAAAGGTGGGGATGGTGGCGGGAGTGTTCCTGGCCTCGCCCCTGGTGCTCTACCAGGTGTGGCTGTTCATCTCCCCCGGACTCTATCGCCGCGAGAAACGCTACATC
>DASYVL010000161.1 GCA_035937135.1 Terriglobales bacterium | reverse complement strand
TTCTGATAGCGCCGCCCCGCCTGCTTCAAGCTCATCCGTTCCCGCCAGAAATCCGCCAGCGCCTCTGCAGCCAGTGCTCCGCTGTGCAGCGCGGCGGAAATGCCGTCGCCGGCGAAGGGATCGAGGAATCCGGCGGAGTCGCCGGCCAACAGCACTCCCGACCTCAAGCTGCGCGGCGCCCGGAAGACCAAAGGAGCGGTGACCACCGCTTCCGTGGCCTGCTGCCAGTCCCGGCTCCGCTGCTGCAGTCGCGGATGGAGCGAGAAGACCTCCGGCAGCGAGCGCGCCCGGTCCGAGCGGACCATGGCGCAGGCGTTGACTCGCCCGTGGCGTGCAGGCTGCACGCCGCAGTAGCCGCCGTCGAAGAAGTACAGATCCGCGGAACGCGAAGCGCTTTCCTCGTTGAAATGGGCCTTGATGCCCAACCATTGCCAGTGCCGGGAGGGGTCCGGCCGAAGTTCGGCGGCGGAACTCAGGTTCGACCAGCGGCCGCTGGCGTCCACCACGCTCTTCGCGGTAAAGGTCCCTTCCGACGTGGCCACGGAGAAGGTTGTGCCCTCCTCGATGTCGTGCACTGCCACCGCCTGGCGCGCGTCGACGCCCGCAGCCTCCGCCGCCTGCCAGAGAGCGGCATCCAGGTCAAAGCGGGAGATGCTGGCTGCCGCAGCGGGGAGTGGAAACTGGAGGCATTGCTCAGTGGCAAATACGCGTGCCTCGCGGATGTCCGGCGCCGTTTCCAGCATGGCTTGCCCAGATCCGTCATCCCGCACCAGGGATCGCAGCAGGCCCAGTGCCTCCGGAGAAACAAACTCGCCGCAGACCTTGTGGCGCGGGAAGCGGCCGCGCTCGAGCAGCAGAACGCGCGCGCCTAGGCGGGCGGCGGTGATGGCCGCCGACGTCCCCGCCGGGCCTCCTCCCGCCACCAGAAGGTCGTATGCGCCGTTCGCACGGCTCCCGATTGTCACGCCGCCGCTCCATTTCGCCAGGCGATGATGCCCATGCGGTAGAGGTAGTAGGTGCGGAAGTCCACCTGTGCGGCGGCGGTCTGGCCAAGCAGGCCGCGCATTTCCGCGGGCGTGTAGGCGCGGCGGATGGACGCCGGGGCGTCGTGCCGGGTAAGGCGGCTGCGGTAGAGCGGCAGCCCCGCATACACCAGCCCCAGGTGGACCGGGTGCCGGCGAAGGTCGTTGATGAGTACCGCCAGGCGGCTCACGCGCAGCGCCTCATTGACGAACTGGCGCACCTCCGGCGGCTCCAGGTGATGAACAAAGAGGGAAGAGGAGACCAGGTCGAAGCTCGCGTCGCGGAAGGGAAGCGCCAGAGCGTTGCCGACGACGCTGCGATTCCCTGGCTCCAGGTGCGAGGTGGCGCGGTCCAGGACGGTCACTTCCAGCCGGATGCCCTGTTTCTGGAGCTGCTCCCGCGCCAGCGCTGGGACATCGCCGGTGGCTCCGGCGACGTCCAGCAGGGTCAGCTCGCGCCGGCCGGATCGCGCCGCCACCCGCTCCACCAGCCGCGAGAGCACGCGGACTCCGCCGAACCAGCGGTTGATGCGTTGCAGGTCAGCGAGGGAGCTGGAGACTTCGGCGGGGCTGCCAGCGTCGTCGTCCAGCAGCTCGGGCGTGACCACTCGTTTCATTTGTCGTTTGTCATTCGTCATTACAACCCAACGCGACGCAACCCGAGGCGGGCGCGACCCGCAGCGGCGAAACCTGAAGCGATAGCCTAGACCGTCTCCAGCTCTTCCTCCAGCAACTGCTTCTGATAGAGGTCGGTGTAGTAGCCGTTGCGGGCCAGCAGCTCGTCGTGGCGCCCCAGTTCGACGATGCGGCCGCTGTGCAGCACCGCGATCTGGTCAGCGTCACGCACGGTCGAGACCCGGTGCGAGATGAAGATGGTGGTGCATCCCTGCATGATCTCCCGCAGGTGGTGGAGGATCTTCTCCTCCGTGTAGGTATCCACGCTCGAAAGCGCGTCGTCGAGCACCAGGATGCGGGGATTGCGGATGAGGGCGCGGGCGATGGCGGTGCGCTGCTTCTGGCCTCCGGAGAGCGTGATGCCGCGCTCGCCCACCAGCGTGGCGTACTTCTCGGGAAATTCTTCGATGTCGGGCGCGATGCTGGCGCCCGCGGCTGCGCTGCGGACCTCTTCGTCCGATGCTTGCTCGGTGCCGAAGGCGATGTTCTCGCGCACGCTCTCGCTGAACAGGAACGTCTCTTGGGGGACGAATCCGATGTTGCGGCGCAGCGTCTCCAGCGGATACTCGCGCAGGGGACGCCCGTCGAGCAGGATCTGGCCGGGCTCGGCGTCGTAGATGCGCGGGATCAGGTTCACCAGCGTGGATTTTCCCGAGCCCGTCGGGCCCACGATGGCCAGGCTGGTGCCGGCGGGGATGCGCAGGCTGACGTCCTCGAGCACCGGGACGCCGTTGTAGCGGAAGCTGAGGTTGCGGAACTCCAACTCGCCTTGGATGGCCGCCGCTGGGGGCGGAGTGGGCACACCCTGGTCGCCAATCGTAGGCTTCTCGTTCAGGATCTCGTTGATCCTTCCCATGGAGGCGTTGCCGCGCTGGAAGATGTTGATGACCCAGCCCAGCGCGATCACCGGCCAGGTCAGCTGCACCATGTAGGTGTTGAAAGCCACGAACTCGCCCACGGTCAGGCGGCCGAGGATGACCTCGCGCCCGCCCAGCCACAGCACCAGCACGATAGCCAGGCCCAGCATGGTCTCGAGCGTGGGCCACAGCATGCCCATCAGGCGCACCAGCTTCAGGCTGCGCGCGATGTATTCGCGGTTGGCGCCCTCGAAGGCCGCGATCTCGGCTTCCTCCTGGACGTAGGCGCGGATCACGCGCGTGCCGGAGAAGTTCTCCTGCGCCCGGGCGGAGATTTCGGAGAACATAGCCTGGATGCGCTCGAAGCGCTCATGGATGCGCCGCCCGAAGTACTGCACCACGATGCTCACCAGCGGCAGTGGCGCAAAGGCGTAGAGCGTCATGCGGGGACTGAGGGCGTACATGAACACTAGCGCCCCGGCGGTGAACACCAGGGTGTTGGCCGTGTACATGATGGCCGGGCCCAGCAGCATGCGCACCGCGTTCAGGTCGTTGGTGGCGCGGGCCATGATGTCGCCCGTCCGCGTGCGCTGGTAGTAGGAGTAGGAGAGGCCTTCCAGGTGGCGGAAGAGGTCGTTGCGCAGGTCAAACTCGATCTCGCGCGAGATGCCGATCATGATCCAGCGCGTCAGGAACTGGAAGACGCCCTTGGTCAGCGCGATGGCTACCAGCAGCAGGGAATAAGTGAGCAGCTTAGGCCGGGTCACGCCCAGATGCAGGTCGTCAATGGCATAGCGCAGCACCTGGGGAAAGAGGATCCAGATGCCGTTGTTGAGGAAGACGGTGAGCAGGCCCCAGAACAGGCGGGCCCGGTATCTCCACAGATAAGGCCCGAGAGGTCGCAGGCTGGGAAACATGGGTGGTCAGGAAGATTCTACCAGCGCGCGCAGGGGACGGGGTTGCCCCACCCTTGTCGCCTCCGCTTTTGGAGCGACAGAGCCTGCCCTGAGCGAAACCGAAGGGGTGGGGATTTCCCTTCCAGCAATCAGTAGTATCCTTAACCCTTTATGCCCTGGGGACTCATGGGGACCACGCTGACCGTTGCGTGGGTTGAGAGAAACCCCACCCTCCGCCAAGACCGGGCGGAAGGGTGGGGCAACCCCGAGATGAGGTTATGAGCGGGAAGGGGTGGGCCAGCCCCCCCACTTAGCAGAATCGGAATACCCCCTCAGTTCGGGGGTCAACTCGCCATAACTAGCATTTCACTGCGATTCTGCCCGTGTAGTCCATGCGATGCAAAAGAATCGACTTATCGGCAAAGTACTCGTTCGTGGCTTTGCGAGCTCCTTCCCAGTATCCATAATCGTCGACAATCAGTACCCCGCTTTGTTGAAGTCGTGGAAAGAGGTGTACAAGCTCATGCACGGTGGACTCGTACCAATCGGTATCCAGGCGCAAGAGACAAATATGCGGCGGCGCGGAGTCCGGGAGCGTGTTTTCAACAGGGCCGGGAATAAGATGAATGCGATCAGCGGGATAGCCAGTCAGGTTTAGATTGTGACGTACTTCTTCGAGACCGACGACGAATTTCTTGCGCTCGCGCCGCCGCATCCACCGTGCGGCCCGTTCGCCGTCCTCAGCCGACACGTCAGTCATCCCCTGGAATGTGTCGAATAAATAGAGATGGCGGGATGTGTCTCCCAGCTCCAGGAGAGTGCGGGCGGCAGCCATCATGCTTCCACCTCTCCAGACACCGCATTCCACCACGTCTCCCTTAATCCTGTTTTTTACAATGTATTCGGTTGCGTGGCAGAGTCCCCAGACACGCTCCGGGCTTGTCATTGTGTACGGTTTGACTGCCTTAAAGGTGGCGGCGACCCGAGCGTCAAAGTCGGAAGGAACGCCCCGCCAGCGGTGGATCTCAAAATTCCCGATTCGCATTCATACACTTGTAATACGGCCTAGCGTGCATTGTCTAGCACTGGGCGGGTGGCTCACCTGTTCAGGGCGTACTGAATCCTGAGGGTGGCCCATCCTTTCGCGGTTTTCGAAAGGATGGGCGGACCTGACCTTGTCGAGTTTGTCCCTCCCCCAAAAATACTTGACAAAGCCTCCCTATTAAGATATACTTGTGCGTATGTAGTTATCTTGGAGATAATGTATCGTAGACCTGTGAAGAGTCCGCACAGACCCCCAACCGGGATCTGACATATCCCCCACAGATCTCGACAGATTCTCGCCCCTAAGTCCTTCGTTTGAACAGACCAGGGGGAGGGGGTAGGGGGGCCTGGGGTATCCGTCACCTGGCCCAGCCGCTTATGTGGGCAGCCGGAAGATGAGGTATCCCCCAATGAGGGCGAAGAGCAGGTCGGGAGACCACGCGGCGAGGGCGGCGGGCAGGGCGCCGACATTGCCGAGGTTCTCGAAGAGGCCCGAGGCCACCCAGTAGACCACGCCGATGCCGATGGCCATGGCTACGCCGGCGATGGCGCCGCGACGCCCGGCGGAGAGCGAGAAGGGAATGGCCAGCACCGCCATCACGAAGGTGATGAGCGGGTAGGCCAGCTTCTTGTGGAGCTGCACCCGCAGCCGGACCACGTCGAAGCCGCTCTGTTTGAGGTCGTCAATGTAGCCGCTGAGCTCCTCGTAGTTCATCTCCGAGGATTGCTTCACTTCCTTCTTGAAGTAGGAAGGCGGCTCCGTGATGTCGGGGAAGGTGCGGACGTCGAACTTCTCATAGCGCTCGATGGCCGGCCCGCGGAAGGAGCGCTCCCACCCCTGTTCGAAGATCCAGCCCTGGAAACTCTCCTCCCAATGAACGCGGGTGGCATAGATGCGGCGGGTGATGCTCAGGGTCTGGGGATCGAACTGGAAGACCGCCAAGCGGCCGAACGAGTTGTGGTCGGGGTCGAAGAATTCGTAGTAGAAGATGCTGGACTGCTGGCCGAAGATCCACTTGCGGTCGGCGCGCAGATAGGTCTGGGGCGGCTTGCCCTTCATGGCGCTCCACAGCGCGTCCTGGCGCTTGTTGGCGCCAGGCAGGACTTCGCGCTCGAAGAAGAACAGCCCGACCGCCAGCACCAGTCCCACCGCCAGCACCGGCATGATGATGCGGTACAGGCTGATGCCGGTGGCCTTCATGGCCGTGATCTCGTTGGCCTTCTCCATCAGCCCGAAGGTCACCAGCACCGCGATGAGCACGCTGAGCGGCGTCATCACATAGATCACCGAGGGCAGGAAGTTCAGCAGATACGCTCCCACGGTCACCAGCGGAACGCGGTTGCGGATGATGTCGCCCAGAAGTTCGAAGAAGGTGAACACCAGGGTCAGCAGGACGAAGGTGGAAAGAACCAATCCGAAATAGACGGCAAAGTCGCGCAGGACGTACTCGTCGAGGATCTGCGGGAAGCCGGCGCCGAACAC
>DASYVL010000160.1 GCA_035937135.1 Terriglobales bacterium | reverse complement strand
GGCTCGCCGCCGCTGAGCACGTCGAAAAGCGTCTCGCGCAGGCGGTCGGAGGTGGGCCGCAGGTCCAAGCGGCGCAGCAAGCGCAGCGTACGCCCGCGGAATTTGCCGGCGATAACACGCATCAGAGCCGGATGGCCTTGGCCACGGTGACGGCTTCGATCTGGCGCAGCTCTTCCAGCACCAGCGGCGGGACGCGCCCATCCACGTGGACCACGGCGATGGCCTCGGGCGGCGTTTTTCCCGAGCGCTCGCGGCGGCCGAGCGAGAAATTGGCGATGTTGATGCTATGCGTGCCCAGGATGGTGCCGACCTTGCCGATCACGCCCGGCACGTCTTTGTTGCGCAGGTAGATGAGGTTGCGCTCGAGCGGCGCCTCGATGTCAATATCGTCCACGGCCAGCAGGCGCGGCGAGTTGCCGTGCAGCACCGTGCCCTTCACCAGGCGCTCTTCGGCGGAGGTCTTGATCATCACCGAAAGGACGTTGCCGGCGCCGCCGCCGGGGACTTTCGAGCGCTTGGCCTCGTGCAGGCGCAGGCCGCGCTCGGCGGCGATCGAAGCTGCGTTCACCAGGTTGGCCTTCTCCGAGAGCGTCTGGTTGAGGATGCCCTTGATGGCGGCGTTGCGGATGAGGTCCGTCTTCCACTCGGCGATCGCACCGGAGAAGCGCAGCGAGATCTCCTCCGGGCTGCCCTCGCTGGCCTGCGCGAGAAACGAGCCCAGGCGCTCGGCCAGCACGATGTAGGGCTGCATCTGCGCGTACTCGTCGTGGGAGACCGAGGGCACGTTGACCGCGTTCTGGATGACGCCGCGCTTGAGGTACTCCCTCACCTGCAGCGCGATCTGGTAGCTGACGGCCTCCTGCGCCTCGCGCGTGGAGCCGGCGATGTGCGGCGTGGCGATGACGTTCTCGAGCGCGAGCAGCGGCGAGTTCTTGGGCGGCTCTTCCGTGAAGACGTCCACGCCAGCCCCGGCGACGTGACCGGAGCGCAGCGCCTCGGCCAGCGCGGGTTCTTCCACCAGCTCGCCGCGGGCGCAGTTGATGAGCCGCACGCCCTTCTTCATCTTGGCGAGCGAGGCGGCGTTGATCATGCCGGCGGTCTGCGGCGTCAGGCCGACGTGCAGCGTCAAGTAGTCGGCGGCGGCGTAAACCTCGTCCAGGCCGGCCAGCTTGATGCCCAGCTCGCGGGCGGCAGTGGTTGGGACAAAGGGATCGTGGGCGATGACTTCCATGCCGAAGGCGCGGGCGCGGCGCGCGACTTCCATGCCCACGCGGCCCAGGCCGGCGATGCCCAGCGTCTTCGCGCGCAATTCGGTCCCTTGCAGCGACTTCTTCTCCCAGCGCCCGGCGCGGGTGAGCGCATCGGCGCGGCAGAGGTGGCGCGCGAGCGCCAGCATCAGGGCGAAGGTGTGCTCGGCGACGGCCACGGCGTTGGCCCCGGGCGTGTTCATCACCGCGATGCCCTTCTTGGTGGCGGCTTCCAGGTCGATGTTGTCCACACCCACGCCGGCGCGCCCGATGACGCGCAGCTTGCGCGCATGCTCGAGCGTCGCGCTCGTGACCTGGACGGCGGAGCGCACGATGAGCGCGTCCGCGTTCTCCAGATGCGAAGCGAGCTTGCCGTCGATCTGCTCCGAGGTGACTACCTCCCAGCGCGACTCTTCCTTGAGCAGCGCCTCGGCGGCGGGGGAGACCTTCTCTGCGATGACGATTTTCATGGATTCGGGTACGTCAGTGCGGCACAGCCACCCTGGGCTGTGGTTTGGTTGCGTGGCGCGGCCGCCCTCGGCCGCGGCAGTTGATTCCTAGTGAGCCGCCGACACGCGGGCCTCGGCTTCGGCGTAGACCGCCTGCGCCGCCCTCAAGCCGGCGCCGAACTCCACGTGTCGCGGACCGCCCACCCGGGCGAGCACCTGCTCCAGCGCGCCCAGGATGGCGATGGTGTCGAGGTAATCGTAGTACCCGAGGTGCGCGATGCGGAAGAGTTTCCCTTTCATCTCTCCCTGGCCGTTGGCCACCACGGCGCCAAAGCTCTCGCGGAAGGCCTTGACCAGCACGCCGGAATCCACGCCCGCGGGAGGCTCGATGGCGGTGAGCGCGGCGGCGGGCGAGGAGCGGGCAAAGAGCCGGAGTCCCAGGGCCTCGGCTGCGTCGCGGGTCATGGCCGCGGCCAGTTCGGCGTTGAGGATGAGGGCGTCGCGTCCGGCGGCCAGGTCGCCTTCGCCGGCGGCGCGGATGTAGTCGAGCGCCGCGGCCAGCGCCGCCACCAGCGACGTCGCCGGGGTGAAGGCGGACTCGCCCTTGGCCGCCGCCTTGCGCTCCTTGCGCAGATCGAAGTAGTAGCGCGGCGAGGTTGCAGACTCCATGCGCTGCCAGGCGCGCTCGCTCACCGCGCAGTAGGCGAGGCCGGGCGGGATCATCACCGCCTTCTGCGAGCCGCCGATGATCACATCCACGCCCCAAGCGTTCACGTCGAAGAGCGTGGTACCCAGGCCGGTGATGGCGTCCACCACCAGCAGCGCGCCACTATCTTTGAGCAAGCGGGCCACGCCTAGGACGTCGTGGCGGACGCCGGTCGAGCTCTCGGTGGCCTGCATGTAAACCACGCGGGTGTCTATCTTGAGTTGGTCGCGCACGGCGTCGAGCAGGAAGGTCTGGCCGTAGGGCGCCTCCACCACATCGACGGCGCAGCCGTAAGCGGTAGCCAGCTCCCGCCAGCGCTCCCCGAATTTCCCGGCGGTCAGCACCAGCACGCGGTCGCCGGGCGAAGTCAGATTCGACACCGAAGCTTCCATGGCGCCGGTGCCGGAGGAGGCGAACACGATGACGTCATTCTTGGTGCCGATGAAAATCTTCAGGTCCGCGAGCACGCGGCTGTAGAGGGCGCGGAAGTCGGCGGTGCGGTGGTGCAGGCTGGGGCCGGCGAGTGCGTTCTGGGCGGCGGGCAGAAGCGGCGTGGGACCGGGAGTGAAGAGCCGCGTCTTTCGCAGCATGACTATCTCAGGCGGATCTGGGTGTAGTCGACGGGAACGGCCGAGACGATGCGCCGCTCGTTGACGAACAGCACCAGGCCGGCGGTGGGATCTTCGCGCGTGCGGATGATCAACAATCCGTCGCCGTCCGGCGTCCCTTGCGGCGGGTACTTGCCCCAGTCGATGCCGGCGATGGCCTCCTTAGGCACGCGGGCCATGCCCACGATGGTCGGATACTCGGCGTCGTAGAGATTCACGCCATCCACGATCAAGATCACCCGCCGCTGTCCTTGCGGGCTCGCCAGCACGTAGGCGACGTCACGCTGGTTGTTCCGGCCGGAGAAATCACCGACCCTGCGGCCGCTGAGGTCCTGGCCGTTGTCGCGCAGCCAGAAACGGGCGGTGGGACCGAAATCCTCCGGGGTCGCCACCCGCCAGTCCTTGAGCCTCTGGATCTGGGCCGCGTCCACGGGCATCATCCCGGCGGGCGGGGCCTCGGTATCGGCCAGCTCATGCACCGAGATTGCGTCGCGCGGTCCGCTGGTCGCCGCATACACCGTGATCACCGCCGCAATGATGCCGACCACGATGGCGGCGCGGATGATGTTGCTGCGGTCCTTCTCCAGCTTGTGGACCTTGATGGTCTCCGCTCCCGGCATGTCCTCCAGCGCCCGGGCCAGCTTAGCCATGGACTCCAGGTGGTCGGTCACGTGGTGCCCGGTGTAGGGCGTGGGGATGGTCAGCTCGCTCAATTCCATGGCCCCAGTGGTGATGGTGAAGAACGTGCGCGGGGAGCAGCACAGTTTCTGCAGTTGCTGCATCGCCAACTTGCCGCCGACGAACATCTTGGTCTGGGTGGGATGGTCGGTGCGGGTCTGGAAGCGCGCGTCAAACATGTCATCCGGGGTGCGCACCAGCACGCGTCCCTCGGCGGCGCGCTCTCCCTTGGGCGCCACCGACATGGTGAAGGTGGCCTTGGCCTTGCCATTCACGTTGAGCCCCGGCGTGTTCTCGTCATAGGAGAAGCGGACGATGGCCGGCATCTTGCGGTAGTTTCCGGAGATCACCAGGTCATTGCCGTCGCGGAAGATCTCGCCGCCCAGGAACTTGGCGATCTGTTCGGCGTCTTTGGTCAGCTCCTGGTATCCGGAAAAGGTCTTCCCCTGGCGAAACGAGTGGATGATGAAGCCCACCAGACCCACCACCAGCAGGATGAGCAGCGCGAGCGCGACCGGGTGAAGAGATCCCATAGGGATATTCTGCCTGAGTCTTCCACAGGCTGGCAGGTTGGCGCGAATGATACCCCGGCAAGATGAGGGAATCAAATGACGCCGGGGGTGCCGGTTCCCCTCTTGGCAGAACAGCCAAGCCGCGCCCAACCGCTATAATCGAGGGCCCATGACTCTTACCGAGCAGATTCAAAAAGACATGACCGAAGCCATGCGGGCGCGCGAGGAGTTGCGGCTTTCCTGCCTGCGCATGATGAAGACGGCGCTGGAGAACAAGCGGGTGGAAAAGCGCGCGGCGCTCGACGACAAGGAGTCGCAACAGGTCTTGAGCACGCTCATCAAGCAGCGCAAGGAGTCGGTGGAGCAGTTCTCGAAGGGCGGGCGTCAGGAGATGGCCGACAAGGAGGCCGCCGAGATCCGCATCATCGAGGCCTACCTGCCCCAGGCCGCCGGTGAAGAGGAGATTGTGGCCACGGTGCGCGCCGTGATGGCGGAGATGGCGTCCGCAGGGACGGCCCCGGCGAGGAAGGACATGGGCGCAGTCATGAAGAACGTGATGGCGAAGTTCGCGGCCGCAGGCGCGCGCGTGGATGGGAAGACGGTCAGCGAGACGGTGAAGCGCGAACTGACGCCGAAACCATAAAGCGAACCACTAAGGACACGAAGGGATCACGAAGGAGGAACCCGCACCCGGACGCGCGTTCCTTCGGGCAAGCTTCCATCCAGCAGCTCCACGACGCCGTCGCGCACGACTCCGCGCAACTCCCGCTTGTCATCCTTGTCCGGTGGCGCCGCCGACGGGCGGCCCATGCCCTGGTCCATCGCCTGGTTGGCCAGGCGGTCGGCCTCGCGGTTCTCCCGGCGGGCGACGTGCTCGATAGCGAACCACTCGAGGCGGTGCGAGAGCGTCTTCGCTTTTTCGTAGAGCGGCCGCAGGTCGGGGCTCTTGACCTTGTACTCGCCGCGCATCTGCTTTACCAGCAGCTCAGAGTCGCTCAGCACCTTCACCGCCTTGGGGGGATTGGCGGCCGCGTATTCCAGGGCCGCGATCAGGCCGGAGTACTCGGCGAAGTTGTTGGTGCGAGGCCCCAGGTAGTGGCTGAGCTCGGCTAGCTTGCGGCCAGCGCGGTCTTCGAGGAGCACGCCATAGCCCGCCGGGCCGGGATTGCCGCGGGCGCCGCCATCGATCCGCGCCACAACGTAGTCGTGAGCGAGGCGCGGCGCCGGCGCCGCGAACATCGGCTGGGTGTGCGGTGCGGGACGTCGCGGGCGGCGAGGCACGTCAGCGTCCGTCGGTCAGGCGGGTGGCCAGGCGCTCGGGTAGCTTGGCGTCGGTGATGTGCTTCTGTGCCAGCTGGATGTTGTAGGGCACGCGGATGTAGCTGATCTTGTAGGCCTCCGAGTCGAACAGGACGAAGGCGGCACGGGGGTCGCCATCGCGCGGCTGGCCCGCCGAGCCCGGGTTGATGAGGTACTTGGCCGTCTTCTTGAGCTGCAGTTCGACCGTCTCCACCCGGTCGCGGGTCTTGTAGACGGGGCGCAGCGTCTCCCACTGCTCACCGTCCACGCCAAAGCCGCCCTGGATGTGGGTGTGGCCGAAAAAGGTGAGCGGGGCCGGGGTGGTGGAGAGCGGCTCGACCGCGTCCCGCACCACGATGATGTACTCGTCCTCGTCGAGTGGCGAGCCATGAACGAAGTGCACGCTGGGGACGTCCGGCATCTCGAGCGCCCCCTGGGGCAGGTTCTTCAGCCAGTCCAGATTCTCCGGGGTGAGCGTCTGCTTGGTCCACAGGGCGGCGAGGCCGGCGATGGGGTTGAAGCTGTCAATGCCCATCACGCCGCTGCAGGCCTTGTCGTGATTGCCGCGGACCACCACTGTTCCCAGCTTGCGCGCGCGGTCGGTGACTTCGTTGGGGCTGCCGCCGTAACCCACGATGTCGCCCAGGTTCACGATGCGGTCGTGGGCGGGCGCGGCGGCCAAGCAGGCCTCCAGCCCTTCCACGTTCGCGTGAATGTCACTGATGATCAGTATGCGCACAGGACCCTGGTCACAACCCGGCTTCTACACGAGGGACAGGAATTATAAATCAGCGCCCTCCCCCGGCCTCCATTCCAGCCACCACCGGGCAGCGCGCCCAGTGTCCGGGGGCGACCTCGGCCAGCGGGGGCAGGGCCCGGGCGCACTCCGGGATGCGCAGGGTGCAGCGAGGCTCGAAGGCGCATCCCGGGGGCAGCGCCCCCAGCGCCGGCACCGTCCCTTCGATGGCTTGGAGCGGCCGTCCGCGCTCGGTGCGCAGCGTGGGCACCGCCGCCAGCAGCCCGCGGGTGTAAGGATGCAGCGCGCGCGTCAGGACGTCCTGCGAGCTGCCTGTCTCCACCATGCTTCCCGCGTACATCACCGCTACTCGCCCCGCCACCTGCGACACGACCGCCAGATCATGCGAGATGAAGAGCATGGCCAGCCCCAGCTTCTGGCGCAGCTCGGCCAGCAGCTCGAGGATCTGCGCCTGGATGGTGACGTCGAGGGCGGTGGTGGGCTCGTCGGCGATCAGCAGTTGCGGGCGGTTGACGATGGCCATGGCGATCATCACCCGCTGGCGCATGCCGCCCGAGAGCTGGAAGGGGTAGTCGCGGGCGCGGCGCTCAGCGTCGGGCAGGCCGACGTCGCGCAGCGCCTCTACGGCGAGCTGCCACGCTTGCGCCTTGGCCGACTTCCCGTGGGCCCGCACCGCCTCGGCTACCTGGTCGCCCACGCGCATCACCGGGTTGAGCGCGGTCATGGGTTCCTGGAAGACCATGGCGATGCGCGCCCCGCGCACCTGGCGCATCTCCTCCTCGCTCAGGTCCAGCAGGTTCCGGCCTTCGAAGAAGATGCCACCGCGCGCGCGTGCCTGGGGCGGCAGCAGCCGCAGTATGGCCAGTGCGGTCACCGACTTGCCGCAGCCTGACTCCCCCACCAGCCCCAGCGCCTCGCCCGGGGCGAGGGAGAGGCTCAGATCGCGCACCGCCGGCAGCCACAATCCGCCCGCGGCGGGGAACTCCACCGTCAGCTCGCGGACTTCGAGCAGTGCCGCCACGCGCTTATCCTAGCAGCCGTCCCAGCCAGCCGGAGACGCGGGCGGGACGCCCGCGCGACAGCCGCCGAGACGGCGGCGCTACGGAAACCGTGCTACTGGCCCAGAATCAGTGGCAGCCCGTTCTTGCTGCTGCCGACGATCACGACTTTGGTGTTCTGACTGTTGGCCAGCCGCTCCGTCGCCTCGATGCCCTTCCAGGTCAGCAGTTGGTCGGTGAGGCCCTGGGCGACCGTGCGCTGGAAGTCGCGGATGCCCTCGGCCTCGATGCGCTTGCGGTCCGCCTCCTGCTTTTCCTTCTGCAGGCGGAAGGACATGGCAAGCGACTCCTGCTCGGCCTGCTGCTTGAGCTCGATGGAGGCGCGCAGCGTGGCCGGGAGCTGGATGTCGCGCAGCAGGATCTTCTCCACCACGATGCCGCGCGGCCCGAGCTCCTTCTCCAGCTCGATCTGGATCTGCTCCGCCACCTGCTCGCGCGCGCTGGTGTAGAGCGCGTTGGCGGTGTGCGCCGCGGTCACCGAGCGGATGGTGGAGCGCAGCGTGGGCTCCACCAGCGTTTCTTCGTAAGGCGGCTGGATGTTCTGAATCACTTCTGCCGCCTTGTTGTGATCCAGATGAAAGATCAGCGAGGTATCCAGTCCCACCACCAGGCCTTCGCTCGAAGGCACGCTGGCCGTCTCCTTCACCTGCTGCGTCTGCACCGAGACTTCCCGCACCGACTTCAGCGGGTTGATCAGGTGGATGCCCTCAGGCAGCACGTCGCCCGTCACCCGGCCGAACAGCGTTAGCACCGCCACGTGCCCGGTGCTCACCGTGGTCACCGAGGAGAAGGACAGGACCATCAGCAGCACCAGGACCCCCGCAGCCACCACGATGCGCGCCACCGGGTTGCTGCCTGTATCCACAATCTTTCCGTAGTTGAATGTAGGCATGATTTTGCCTCCCGGCTGGGGATTGTACGGCCTGCGCTCCGCCGCAGCGGGGCAGTTCCCCCGTCCGCGGATTCTTTGAAAGGACGCATAGTTGGCGCTCGACTTCGACTTTTGCACAGCGGAGAAGTAAGGGCCTCGGCGCCCCATTCGGCGAAAATGCTGCGCGCAAACCCCAAGAAACGCTGCTCGAAGAAGTTCGCGCTCAGTTGCGCCATCCGGCTTGCACATTTTCCCGGCATGCCCCTGTGGACGAGCTGCACTCGATTGAAAACAAATGAGATAGAGGCGCTAGATTTCAGTTGACGGGAAAACAGCATAGAGTAGATTCGGAGACGTTCTTTGACAGTTTCTCAAGTTTTTCCGGTTGGCGGCGCGTCCGGGGCTCGAGCCAAGTCACCGTTCATGCTTTCGGGCAAGGACGGAGGGCAGGTAAGGGTCTATAGCAACCCGCTGGTTGAGGAGAACGAGAAACATCGTCAAAGGCAAGATAGAGCCCCGAGGCGTTAACTGGTTTTCCCGGTTGGCGGTGAGCCCGGAGCCCGAGCTTAAAAAGGATCGCCCGTCGCGTGTCAGCGGCCAAACCGGCGCATCGCAAGGTGCGCAGGAGCCGAAAGGAAGCGAAGGTAGCAGGTCGGCGAGGGTCAAACGCGAGCTACTGGCCGAGGAGAATCGGTGAAACATACCCTCGGGGCTCTTTATTTCTTTCTGCCATCGTGAGCGGAGCATCATCCCCCTGCTGAATAAAAAACATCCCGAACGGCGAAGCCGGAGGGAGCCCTACCCCCAAAGAAACGTTTGAGGTCCGGTAGGGTTCCCTCGCTGCGCTCGGGATGTAAGAGAACAGACTGCCCTAGTACTTCTTGTACTCAGCCGCGGTCATGGGCTTATGGCCCACGGCCTGGGCAACGCTCATCTTGCCGTTGGGCAGGTCCTTGTCCCAATGGAAGTGGTAGATGAGGCCGTCGGTGGTCGCTACCAGGTCGGCGACTCCCTTGGCCTGGTCCGGCGGCAGGTCCAGCACCTGCACGCGCCCGCCGGCAATCTCAATGGCGTGGTCGTGCCAGTTCTGGTTCCAGGACTTGAGCGGAACCTGGGGGCGGGTGAGCTTCTTGGCCCAGATCCACTCGATCTGCGACAGCATGGCGTTGGGCTCGGTGGACTCGTAGATCAGGCAGACGATCTTCGGCGGGTCGGGCGCGTACACCTTGCAGTAGTGGTGATACGGTCCCATGACCTTGCCGCCCACCAGATGCGGCGCCAGCACGTGGACGTTATAACCCTGGGCCGGCGTGGGCTTCATGGCCGCGCCCGCTTCCTGCGGGGCGGCTGCCACGGGGTTGTAGTTCGTCGTCCAGGTGAGCGCCAGCAGCGCGCATAGGGCGAACAGTACGACCACAGCCATTCTTTTCGACATACTCCCTCCCATCTATTTGTTGTTTTCGATGGCTCTACAGAAACTGGGATTTTACTCCCGCCCGCCGCCGGTTGGAACCCGGATTCGCAGGGACGGGGACGCCCGGGCCACACGGTATAATCCTCGGCACTCATGCCCATCGCCTCCGGCACCAAGCT
>DASYVL010000159.1 GCA_035937135.1 Terriglobales bacterium | reverse complement strand
CGCCCAACGTACTTGCTTCTGACTTGGCACAGGTTTCCCGCCTGCCGGTCACCGAGAGCGCCGAATCATACCAGAACCCAAGGGGGACGTCAGCAAGGCCGTGGCCCCGGTCAGGCGCGAGCGCCCGGAACGGGACTCCAGCCTCGGCTGAGCGCTGCCGCCGCCAGGTACGCCGCAGCGCCGATGGCCAGCGTGGCTGCGATTCCGAAGTGGATGGCGATGGCCATGGCCAGCGCCGAGCCCAGCACGCTGGCTCCGGCGTTCATCGCCCACGCCCACTCCACCCCGCCCTGGCCGCGCTCCGCGAGTTGGCGCAGGCCGGTGGGGAAGGGCATGCCCATGGCAAATCCCATGGGGATCAGCAGCAGCGCGCTGACTGCGAGCTTCGCGGGGAAGGGAATGCCGATCCATGCGCCCAGCACTCGCGGCAACAAGAACACCAGCGCCGCGAGGCCCGCAGTGATTCCGGCCAGCACCCAGCGCACGCGCCGAGGGTCGGGCAGCCAGCGCCGGGCCGCCAGACTTCCCGCGCCGCTTGAGCCATTCGGAGCCAGGGCCACTGGGGTCAATGAAGCAATGCCACAATGACCCAATGGCTCAATCTTCAAGGATCACCTGCGCCACCGCCTGCTCCTTGGTATGCGAGAGCGAGAGCGAAGCGCGCTTCATGCCCAGGCGCTCGGCGTGCTTGGCCGCCCGTCCGGTGAAGGAGAGCGTGGGGCGCCCGCCGGGGGCGTGTCCCACCTCCACCTCGCGCCAAGCGACGCCCTGGTTCCAGCCCGTCCCCAGGGCCTTGAAGGCGGCCTCCTTGGCGGCAAAGCGGGCGGCATAGCGCTCCGCGCGGTTCTTCTTGGAGTCGCAATAGCGAATCTCGGCTGGGGTGAAGATGCGCTGGAGGAAGCGCGGCCCGAAGCGCTCGATGGCCGCCCCCACCCGTCCCACTTCGACGATGTCAACTCCCGTGCCCACAATCACTTGGCAAAACCTGTGTGGCATAGCCGTCCCCGGCTGTGCGCGGTGTGGCCGGATAAGGTAACACACGACCCTTGGCTTTTTCCAGGGCCTCTGGTATCCTATTTGTGCGTTTGAAGAAGCGGTTGTGAGCGGTATCTGCTAAACAGCTGAAGCCCGCCTCTGCAGTTCCGATTCATGTCAGCGCAAATCCAACAACTAAGGAACATCAACACAATGGAACAAGGAACAGTAAAGTGGTTTAACGACGCCAAGGGATACGGCTTCATCAGCCGCCCCAACGGTGAGGACGTTTTCGTGCATTTCTCGGCCATCCAGGCAGCGGGTTTCCGCAGCCTTCAGGAAGGTCAGGCGGTGCAGTTCAACGTCGTGAAGGGTCCCAAGGGCTGGCAAGCAGAGAACGTACAACCGATCTAAGCTTCGCCGAGACTGAAGGGCGGCCTGCGGGCCGCCCTTTTCATTTGGTGCGCAGCCAGAAGGACATGCCGCCGCCGCCGTCCACACCCGCCATGGCCGGATGCCGCCACAGCGGCTCAAGCACCGCACTCAACTCCGCGTCGCCGCTGACGTAGGCGTTGGGTAACATGACCTCGAATCCCGCGCTTTCCTCCAGCAGCGCGAAGGCCAGCAGATACTGCTCCGAGTAGTAGCGGTCCCCCCACTGCGGCGGATAGTCGTAGGGCAGCAGGATGTCGTGCACCTGCACCAGCACGCCCGGCTTCAGCCGCGGCAAAATCTCGAGGAAGGCCACCGCCACGTCGGAATTCGTCAGGCAGACGTGCGAACAGTCGATAAAGAAGATGTCGCCGGGTTCGAGTTGGTCGAAGATCGCGGTGTCGGTCAGGTCCTGGAGCGGCTGGCGCAGCACCGTGTCGCAGAGCGAATCCACCTCCGCGCGGGGATGGGGGTCGATGGAGGTGATCTTGGTCGCCAGGCCCAGGTCGCGGATGGCGCGGCGCGCGAACTTGGTGGAGTAGCCGGAGCCCACTTCGACGTAGCGCTTGGGCTTGCTCAGCCCCAAGAAACAGTACGCCGCCACCGCATCCGGCGCGGGCAGCCACTTGTTCATCCAGCAGGGCTCGGGCGAATTGGCCGCGGCCTGCTTCGGGATCTTGACCAGATGCTCCTGGAATTGGAGAAAGCTCTCGAGCGTCCGTCGGTAGGCCTGGCGGTCGCGGCCGAGTCGCTCGGCGAGTTGCGCGTGCGCCGGCTTGCCGAATCCCCAGCGCGGTTCGGGCGTGACCGGATAGTCGAGGAAAACGATCTGGTGTCCCTTGATGAGCCGCCGCAGGTTGTAGAGCAGATAGAGCAGCGGATGCCGCCGCGCCACCCCTTTGACTTTCTTCTTGAACGAGGGCGCCTCGGGCTGGGTGGCGTGGATGGAGGAGGAGCGCTGCGACATAGCGCTCTAGGCTAATACATTCGCCGCCAAACCCGAGCGGCCATCTATTTAGCGATGGAGGCCAGGGCCGCGGCGACGGCCGCGTCTTCTTCCGGGAAGACGGTGCGCAGGTCGAGCAGCACGCGCCTTTCCTCGACGCGCGCGATCACCGCAGGTTCGGCGGCGCGCAGGCGCGCGGCTAGTTGGTCGGCGCGCAGCCCCTTGCAGGCGACGGCCACGAGAACGGTCGGCAAGGATGCGCCCGGCGTCGAGCCGCCACCGATGACCGATTCGCCGGCGACGATCTCGATCCGCAGAGAGGTTGCTTGCCGTTCAGACGTTGCAAGCAACTTCTCCACCATCGCCGAAACACGGATGCTGATCTCGTTCACGTCCATGCGCATCATGCGCAGCGCGGGGACGCTGTCATAGTCCTGCCGCAGGTAGGCCAGCAGCGTGGCTTCGAGGGCGGCGTAGGTGAGCTTCGACACGCGCAGGGCGCGGAAGAGCGGATTCGAGCGGATGCGCGCGATGCGCGCCGGCTTGCCGCTGAGCATGCCCGCCTGCGGCCCGCCCAGCAGCTTGTCGCCGCTGTAGGTGACCACGTCCACGCCGGCGCCGAGGCTCGCGGCCACGCCTGGTTCGCCCTCGACTCCGACCGAGCGCAGGTCAAAGAGCGCACCCGAGCCCAGGTCCTCCATCACGGGCAGGCGGTGTTTGCGCGCGAGCTTCACCAAGTCTTCGAGGCGCGGCTGTTCGGTGAAGCCCACGATCTGGAAGTTCGAGCGATGGACGCGCAGCAGCAGCTTCGTTCGCTCGTTGATGGCGCGCTGGTAGTCGGCGAGGCGGGTGCGGTTGGTGGTGCCGACCTCGCGCAGCACCGCGCCCGATTTGGCCATGATCTCCGGGATGCGGAAGGAGCCGCCGATCTCCACCAGCTCGCCGCGGGAGACGATGACCTCGCCGCCCTCGGCCAGGGTATTCAGCGCCAGCAAAACCGCGGCGGCGTTGTTGTTGACCACGACGGTGGCCGAGTTGCGCGCGCCCTCGGCTGCGAGCAAGCGCTCGAAGAGCCCTTGCACGTGGACGTCGCGCTTGCCGCGCTCGCCCGCCGCCAGGTCGAACTCCAAGTTGGAGTAGCCGCCCGCGACTTCCGCGATACTGCGCAGGGCGTCGGCGGAGAGCGGCGCACGTCCCAGGTTGGTGTGCAGGATGACGCCGGTGGCGTTGATGAGCGGGCGCAACGAGAACTGGAGCGACTGCCGCAACCGGCGCTCGACCGCCGCCGGCAGTCCTGCGACCGCCGTTTCGACGCCCTGCGGGTTGAGGCGGCCGGAGGAAATCTCCTTGCGCATCCGCGCCAGCGCCTGGCGCGCGGCTTCGGTGACCGCGGCGCGGCCCTCGCGCGCCGCCAGCTCAGCCAGCTCCGGCCCGCGCAGCAACTCATCCACCGAGGGCAGCTTGCGGTAGAGCCCGGACTTGGCGGAGGCCTTCATGCCACGGTCATTTCAGGGAGATGGGCGCCTCGAGCGTCCCGAAGTATCCGGTGCGGTTGTCGCGGATGGCGATG
>DASYVL010000158.1 GCA_035937135.1 Terriglobales bacterium | reverse complement strand
GTCTTACCGGGGACTGGGGACTGGCTACTGACTACTGCTTCTTGCTCTTGCCGGCGCGGGTGATGGTCTCATCGATGGGCTTGCGGTTCTGGAAGCCCTCTTCCTGGCCGTGCCAGTGGGTGATCTGCTTCTCGCCCAGCTTCCAGCAGAGCAGGATGACCTGGTCGCTGACCCGGCATGGGAAGTCGAGCAAGCCGACGTCGAGGTCCTTCACATAGACGCCGGTGGAATCGATCTCGGCCAGCGCGTCCTTCACCCGCTGCAAGGCTTTTTCTTTTTCGGCTTTGCGCACCGCCAGGTGGGCGATGTCCACGCGCGTGCCGCCGGCGAGGAAGATGCGCTGGCTGACTTCCTGGAACTCGCCCTCGATCTTCCCGATGAGCTGCTTGCCCGCGATGGAGCGCCGCAAGAGCGACTCCAGTACCGGCAGCAGCACCTGGGCTTCGTCGAGGGTGAAGGTGCGCTCGCTCATGCCGGGATCTCCAGCATGCGGTCGAGCGCGACTTTGGCCCAGCGCTTCACCTCTGGTTTGACGGTGATGCGGTTCACCACGTTGCCTTCCACCAGGTTCTCCAGCGCCCAGCACAGGTGCTGCGGCGAGATGCGGAACATGGTGGTGCACAGGCAGCCGGAGTCGTCGAGCGTGAGGACCAGCTTGTCCGGGTTCTCCTTGGCGACGCGGTTCACCAGGTGGATCTCGGTGCCGATGGCGAACTTCGAGCCCGCGGGAGCCTGCTCCACCAGCTTCTTCAGGCGCTCGGTCGAGCCCAGCGCGTCGGCTTTCTGGCAGACCTCCCAGCGGCACTCGGGATGGACGATCACCTGGATGCCGGGATATTTGGCGCGGACTTTGTCCACGTGCTCGGGCAGGAAGCGCTGGTGGACGGAGCAGTGTCCCTTCCACAGCAGGATGCGGGCCGCGCGCAGGCGCTCCGGCGTGTTGCCGCCCAGCGGCTGGAACGGGTCCCACACCGCCATGTCGGCGAGCGGGAATCCCATGGCGTAGGCGGTGTTGCGTCCCAGGTGCTGGTCGGGTAGGAAGAAGACTTTGGGCGTCTTGGCGAAGGCCCAGCGGAAGGCGCCGGCCGCGCTCGAGGAGGTGCAGACCGCGCCGCCGCGCTCTCCGCAGAAGGCTTTGATGGCGGCGGTCGAGTTCATGTAGGTGATGGGCGTCATCTGGTCGCCCGAGTCGGCGGTGAGGCCGACCTTCACCAGTTGCTCCCAGGCGTCCTCGACCTGGCCGATCTCGGCCATGTCGGCCATGGAGCAGCCGGCGTTCAGGTCGGGCAGGATCACCTGCTGGCCGGGGCGGCCGAGGATGTCCGCGCTCTCGGCCATGAAGTGCACGCCGCAGAAGAGGATGTATTTGCTCTCGGTGCGGGCGCCCTCCTGGGCCAGCTTGTAGGAGTCGCCGCGGAAGTCGGCGAAGCGGATGATCTCATCGCGCTGGTAGTGATGGCCGAGGATGGTCGCCTGGCGGCCCAGAGTGGCGCGGGCAGCGGCGATGCGCCCGTCCATGGAGTGGTCGGGAAGAGCGAGATAGTTTTCCAGCGAACAGGCGCTGGCGATGGTCGTCGTCACTTCTGGTTCCGCCTTCAGTCCCGCTAAGCGGGACGGAGATGTTGAAAGCATCCACCGGCTCCAGTGGGCTCGCTGGCCCCGCTCGGGGCCCAGCCTACGGGGTTGTTGAAGCCGTGGTTCGTCGTCACTCCTTTAGATGCCTTGCGGCCCAAGGAGCGACACAAAGATTTTCCCACTTACGGGTGGCCGGTGGCAAGCGCCGGGGATATAATCGCCGCGACTTTTTGGCGGCCCGTCGGGTTGTGCCATTTCATCGGGGAGGAATGCACATGAAATTGCGAGTGGCGATTGCCGTAGTGGTGCTCAGCCTGGGAACTCTGGCAGCGCAGACCTTCCGCGGAGGGATCCAGGGAACGGTCACCGACTCGACCGGAGCCGCGGTAGCGGGCGCGGAGGTGACGGCCACCAACACCGGCACAACCCTCAGCCGCACCTCCACCAGCAACGACCAGGGCGATTACTTCTTCAACGAGCTGCCCCTGGGCGACTACACGGTCACTGCCAGCAAGAGCGGCTTCAAGACGCAGGCGGTGAAAGGGGTGAGCGTGGAGGTGAGCGCCAGCCAGCACGTGGACGTCAAGCTCACGCCGGGCGAGATCAAGGAGACCGTGGAAGTCACGGCCCAGGTCCCGCTGGTGGACACCACCAGCAACGTGATGGGCGGGACGATCAGCGGCAAGATGGCCTCCGATCTGCCCATCAGCGGGCGAGACTTCATCAAGCTGATGGTGTTCGTGCCCGGGGCCACGGCGGACGCCAGCGGCGTCTCCGATTCGCCGGGCACGTTCGGGCAGTTCAGCATCAACGGCAACCGCGGCCGCGCCAACAATTACCTGCTGG
>DASYVL010000157.1 GCA_035937135.1 Terriglobales bacterium | reverse complement strand
CATGAGGACCTCTATCCCCGCACTTGTGACGATAGAACTCTCCGACGCGCTTGCGTATCGGCCGATCACTTTTCCCGATGTAGACGACAGGTTCGTTGGGGAGCCATCGTTGACTTTCGTATTCAAGGTCAAGTGCAAGGTTGGCAGGGATCGGGTCGATAAAGGGCAGCGGACACGCTTTACAACCGATTGTAGGGTCCCCGACACGAGCCACCACATAAACACCCGCGCTGGACTCAGATATTGACGTCCCCCACTGCACTGGGCCGCGCGGAGAAAGATTGGCCTTCCTGAATACCTCAGCGACTGTCAAATTGGCGTCAATTCTAATTCAGACTGCAAACTGGCCCGCTACCAGATTTCCAAGGGATGCCCTAAGGTAGAATCACTCGCTCCTGAGAAAAGCGATCGAGGAGGAAGTCATGCGTTGGAGCCGGTTGCCTGTGTTGCTGCTGGTGGGCGCGTCGTGTCTGGCCCAGATCCCGGAACGCGGAGAGCTGACCGCGACCCCGAAGTTCGTGGAAGAGTCTGCGCGGCCCAGCTTCCGAAGCTTCACCGAAGCGCAGTTGCGGGCGGAGATCAAGATCATTTCCGCGCGCAGCTACGCCATGTTCGGCTACAACACACCGGAAGTGCAGGTGAAGCTGCCCCAGGTGAGCAACAGCCACTACTCGAAGATCGAGTTCGCTCCGGCCACGCTGCTGAGCGCGGCGGGCCAGAACGTGCCCTTCGAACTGGAGGAGGGCGGCTACGAGGAGAAGAAGTTCTCCGGCGAGATCCGCTTTCGCATCGCCAACTCTGAGAAGGTCATCCAGTTCGCCCACGTGCGCGGCCAGGTGAAGGTGAAGTATCCGCTCGTGGTGAAGACCGCCACCATCACACCCACCCAGCCGGGGCCGCCGGAGCTGGCGGCGAAAATCGACGGGCCGTATGTGTACTTTGCCGAGAACGAGGAGAAGACCCCAGAACCCTTCTTCACCAAGCTGAGGCCCCTTCGGGCCTACGACGCGGCCGGACACCAACTCGAGCAGCACGGGTACTCGGAGACCACCTCCGATGACAACGGCGTGGAGATCAAGCACGTCTCGTTCTACGGGAACGTGGCGCGGGTGGAGATCGATACCGTCGAAAGCTGGGTGGAACTCGACCTGCCTTACGACCTCACGCCAGCGCCGTTGCTCCCCACCGGCCACGAAGGGGAAGATCCGGAGGCTCCGCCGCAGTAGCCTTCCCTCCTACCACGAGTAGTGCACGGTGTAGCTGATGATGCGCTCGCCGTCCGGGGGCACGGTGACGCGGAACTCAGCCGTCTGGCTGTCCGTTTTCTTGAACTTGTAGCTGCTTTGCGGGATGGTCCAGTTGGTCCAGCGGTAGAGGTGCTCCATCACGCGGAACTCCACCGGCTCCTTCTTGTGGTTGCGCAGCTTGATCTCGAAGGTCTCGTCCAGCCAGTCCTTGGCCTCGTCCATCTTGAAGTCGGTGCGGGTGCGCTCGCCGCGCAGGTCGAAGGAGTCGCCGGTGTAGACGCGGATGGTCTCGTCGCGCGGGGTGTGGTCAATGACGTTCTCGCCGGTGAACTCCAGGCGGCCGTCCTCGTCGCGACGGTAGAAGCGCAGCCGGCCCTTGGGCAACGGCATCCCCATGTGGTTGGCCTCGGAGTTCTGGAACTCCTGCATCACCCACACCTTAGGATTGGACTTGGTGCCGTAGTTGCGGTCCTGGCGGATGTTCTCCCTGGTCCAGCCGCCGTACTGGTTGGGATCGATCCAGGCGCCGTCATAGACGTAGAGGCGCTGCGCCTTCACCCCGGTGGCGTGGACGAACTCCACCTGCTTGGTCTCGCGGTCGTGCAGTGTGGTGGGACGCTCCAGGGTGTAGAGGTGGAACTCGTCGAAGGCCTTCTCGCGGACGGCGGGGCGCATCTCGGCCGCTCCGGCGCGGAGGGCCAAGGAATCGTAGCCCACCACCTGCTGCGGCTGCAGCTTGGAGACGTCCCCGGCCATCAGCTTGATGACCGCGTTCTCGAAGGTCTTGCCGCTCTGGTTGTCCATGGTGATCCAGCCCACCAGGTCGATGGTGTCGCCCTTCTCCGGGGCCACGATGTTGTAGTCGGCCTCCCAGCTCATGCCGCCGGTGATGTAGGAGAGCTCGGCGTCGAGCTTGGCCTGGCGGTCGGTCTGGAGCAGCCACTTCAGCGTGGGCTTGAGGATGGTGTCGTCACCCAGCGTGGGGAACAGCGGCAGCCCGGGAAGACCGAAGCGCAGCTTGCCCTCCATCTCGATGATGGGCTGCGTGTTGGCCGCCTGGACCATCTGCGCCTGGTAGTACTGCTGGCCGTAGCGCGTGAGTCCCTCCTGGTGCGGCGCGTAGCCGCTGCGGATGATCTTGCCGGGAACAATCTCGTTCCTGTCCTGGCGCTGGATGAGGAAGTCGATGGTCTTGCCCTCGAAGAGCGAGAGCAGCAGCTCCTGGGAGACCGGGTCGGAGCGGTAGTTCTGCTCCAGCACCAGCAGCGGCACCTTGCCTGCGGGGTCGCGCAGGACGACGGAATCGGGCTCGAGGTGTGCCGTGGTCCCGGTGAAGCTCACCTGGTTGACGCCCAGCGTCAGCTCGAGCGGCACCGTCTGGCGCACCACGGCGAAGTTCTGGTTGTAGATGGTGAGCGCGGGCTGGCTGGCGTCGGCGGCGAAGGCCGCGGACGCCGTCAGGAGGATGGCAGAAACTAATGCGAGCTTTTTCATGTGCGTTCTCCCTCGTCGTTAATGAATACATCCCGACGGCGAAGCCGGAGGGAACCCTACCCTGATTGCAAACTTCCTGGGAGGGGGTAGGGCTCCCTAGCTTCGCTCGGGGTGTAAAAACAGAGACAAAAGCAGCTACACCTGCGGCGCCACGTAGCGTACCACCGCGAGCTTGGCCAGGGCTTCCAGCTTCTCCACCGGCAGGCGGCCGATCACCAGCTTGGCCGTTTTGGGGTCGAGCACCAGCTCGAAGCCCAGAGCCTTGAGCTGCGCCAGCGTCGCGGGCGATTTGTCCGAAAGCCAGATCTGGATCGAGAGTTTGGAGCCGGGCGCCGGGCCGCAGGGCTTCTTGACGTTGCGCTGCAGGCACTCGACCGCAGCCATCAGCGTGGGATGCAGCTTGGCCGCCATGTCGGCGCGCTTGCGGTCCTCGACGGACATCGGGCGCGCTGGGGGAGCCGGCGCTTCTGCGGCCTGCCGCACCATGACCCCGCCGTTGAAGATCTTACCGACTCCGCCGCCGACTCCAGACGAAGTGGGCGCGTAGGCCCGGTTCTTCGTCTCCTCGTCTTTGTCACCGAAGACGCCCTGGTAGCTGACGCCCTCCGGCATCTCCACCGGCACCTGCACGGTGCGCGGCTGGCCGCCCTCGGTCACCGTCATCTCCTCGACCGCGACGAAAGAGGTGAACTGCGTCATCAGGCGGAACTGGAGGCCGAGCGCGACGATCTGTTCCTTCAGGTCCTTTTGCGGCGCGCCCTGCTGCATGCCCGCCCAGTCCTTGCACATGATGGAGTCAATGCGATTGCGCGCCCAGAGCGTGGCCAGGACGTCGTGGCGGGGCTCGTCGGCGGGCAGGTTGACCTTGATCTCGCGCACGAAGGGCAGGCCGGCGCGCTTGCCGCGCAGCCGGATGATGCCCTGCCCCGGCCCGGCGTAGCGCCCGGTGACGATCACCGGCTTGGCGCTGAACAGGTCGGGAATGCGTTCAGGCTGCACCATGACAACGGGTAGGCCGCCCCAGTCGATGGAAATGTCGGTCAGCACGGGCGTGCGCACGCGCTCGAAGAGGCGCTGGACTACCGGGTCGGCGTCGCGCTCGAGCGTGACGTATTCCACCTCGCCGCGGCCGGCTTCGGCCATCTTGTCCAGCAGGAAGCGGTTCACCGAATTCCCGATGCCGAGGGAGAAGACGCGGGCGTTGGGATGCTTCTGCACCTCGCCGATGATCTCCATGTCGTTGCCCACGTAGCCATCGGTGAAGAACAGCACCACGCGCAGGTGTTTCTGGGAGTCGGAGGGGTCGAGCGAGGCGCGGATGGCCTTCATCATCTCCGTGCCGCCACCGCCGGTCAGGTTCGCGAGCAGCGCGCGGGCGCGGTCCAGGTTCTTCTCCGTGGCCGGGACCGGCTCGTCGAACAGGATCTGCGTGTTGCCGGCGAAGGTGATGATGTTGAAGGTGTCCTGCGGATGCAGGTGGGCGAGCGCCAGCTCGGCCAGCTTCTTCGACTTCTCCAGCGGGAAGCCGGACTGCGAACCCGAGGTGTCGATGACGAAGACGATCTCGCGCGGAGTGACCTCGGATTCCGCGATGTGGTCGGGCGGCTGCAGGATGAAGGTGAAGAAGCCGCCAGTCTTGCCTTTGTGCGTGAGCAACGCGTCTTCGATCTTTCCGCCGGCCACGTCGTACTTGAGGATGAAGTCTTTGTTGGGAATGACGGCCAGCTCTTTGAGCCGGATGACGGCGTTGGAGGAGCCGGTGCGCTCGGAAGTGATCATGTGCGAGGTGGAGCGGTATTCCTCGATGGGAACGCCGGCGTCAAGCTTCACTTCGATGGAAATGTCGTGCCCGGCGCGGGTTCCCGGCGGGGTCACGGGCGGCGTGATGCGCGAGGCGTCGGGGACGCGGGTGGTGTCCGGCGCCCAGCCGCCGCCCTGCTTGGCGTCTTTGCTGATGGGCGTGCCCGGGATGTAGCGCGGGCCCACCACCATCGGGAAGACGAACTCGTAGGAGCCGGCCTCGTACTTGAGCAGCTCGACGTAGCTGATCTCCACCGTCACGTTCTCGCCGGGCATGATGTTGGCCACCGACTGGGTGAAGATGTTCGGCCGCTCCTGGTCGAGCAGCGCGGCCACGTGTCCGGCCTGGCGGGCGGCCTGATAGATGGCCAGCGCCTCTTCGCGGCGCTTGATCAGCCCGCGCACGGTGCGGTCGCCGACCTTCAGCGTCATGTCGTCCACGGCCGCGTTCTGCGGCAGCGGGAAGACGTACACCGCCTCGATCTTTTCCTTCGACGGGTTCCAGAACTGCTGCGTGACCGTGACCCGGGTGATGAAGCCCGAGATCTCCGCCCGGACGTCGGTGTGCTTGAGCGGGCACAGGGCCTGCGCCTGGCCGTCCTTGCCCAGGATGGCCAGCGACCCTTCCCTCACCTGCTGCTGGCCGGGCGCGGCAAAGGCGGCCGTCGCCATGAGAATCACCAGGAACCCTAAGAGCTTGCGGTGCATGACTTTCCTCCGTGCTACGGAGGAAGAACGGAGGGGAGAGGAGAGCTTGCAAGGAAAAATTCCCTGGCGCAGACTTACCAAGGGCGCGGGGTAGGGGTCCTTCGATTGCGCGCTCCCCGCTAAAGCGGGCTCGCGCTCCGCTCAGGATGACAGTCAAGAGAAAAGGCGCGGAATTTCTCCGCGCCTCCGTGTCTAGGTGTGAAAAAAGAATCCGCGCAAATCCGCGGTAGGGGTTAGATGTCCAGGTTCTTCACGTCGAGGGCGTTCTCTTCGATGAATTTGCGGCGGGCTTCGACGTCTTCGCCCATCAGGGTGGTGAAGATGGTCTCGCAGGCGGCGATGTCTTCGAGCTTCACCTCAAGCAGGGTGCGGCGCGCGGGGTCCATGGTGGTTTCCCAGAGCTGGTCGGCGCGCATCTCGCCCAGGCCCTTGTAACGCTGCACGCTGTAGTCCTTCTGGCCGGCGTTGAGGACGTACTCG
>DASYVL010000156.1 GCA_035937135.1 Terriglobales bacterium | reverse complement strand
ACTGGCTCTCGCCAGAGATGCGGTAGCGCAGCGGCAGATGGACGGCGAAGCGCGGCGCCGGTCCGCCGGCGTCTCCGCGAATGGGCCAGACCTCCCCGCCCCCGGCCGGCTGGGGGCGCTCCGGCTCCGCGGTGGAGCGGTTCAGCACCTCGCGCACCTTGTGGGTGAGTGCGTTCAGGGTGAAGGGCTTCTGCAGGTACATGACGCCTTCCTCCAGCGTACCGTTCTGGACGATGGCGTTCTCGGGATAGCCGGACATGTAGAGCACCTTCATCTCCGGGCGCCAGGAGAGGCGCTGCCAGAGCTCGTGGCCGTTCATCCCGGGCATGACCACGTCGGTGAGCAGCAGATGGACGGGGCCGGGATGGGAGTGTGCGATCTGCAAGGCTTCCTCGCCGTTGGCGGCTTCGAGCAAGGAGTAACCGCGGATCTCCAGGAACTCGCGGGCCACGCGGCGGACGCCCTGCTCGTCCTCCACAAGCAGGACCGTCTCCATCCCCTGGGGATCGGCAGCCAGCACGGCTTCGGGCTGATGCGTCGCTTGCGCCGCGTCGGCCAGCGGGAGATAGACCTTGAAGGTGGTGCCGCGCCCGAGCTCGCTGTACACCCACACATAGCCGCCGCTCTGCTTCACGATTCCGTAGACGGTGGAGAGGCCGAGTCCCGTGCCCTTGCCTTTCTCCTTAGTGGTGAAGAAGGGCTCGAAGATGTGGGACTGGGTCTCGGCGTCCATGCCGGCGCCGGTATCGGTGACGGCCAGCATGGCGTAGCGGCCGGGGGCGGCGGGCGGATGCAGGCGCGCGTACTCGTGGTCGAACTCGACCACGGCGGTCTCGATGGTCAGGCGGCCGCCGGCGGGCATGGCGTCGCGGGCGTTGACCGCGAGATTCATGATCACCTGCTCCAGTTGGCTGGGATCGGCCTTGGCGCGGATGCGCTCCGGGCAGGGCACGATGACCAGGGCCACATCCTCGCCCACCAGCCGCGGCAGCATTCGGCCCAGGTCGCTGACCACGGCGTTCAACTCCAGCACCTTAGGGGCCAGCACCTGCTTGCGGCTGAAGGCCAGAAGCTGCTGGGTGAGGGAGGTGGCGCGCTGGGCCGCCTTACGCACACCCTCCAGGTTGCGCTGCAGGGGATGGGCGGGACCCAGTTCGTCCTGCACCAGCTCGGTGTAGCCGGAGATGACCATGAGCAGGTTGTTGAAGTCGTGGGCGATGCCGCCGGCCAGGCGTCCGATGGCTTCCATCTTCTGCGACTGGCGGAACTGATGCTCCAGGGCTCGCTGCTCGCTCAGGTTCTCGGCGAAGATCTCCAGGCCCTCGTCGCCGTTGCGCACCGGGCGACCGGAGAGCCGGACGGTGATTTGTGCGCCGTCCTGGCGCTTCCACGCGGCTTCAATCCCGGTGAAGCGCTGGCGCGTCTGGAAGCGCTCCAAGGCCTCGACGTATTGCTCCGGGTCGGCGTAGATGGCGGCGAAGGAGTGCGCGCCCAGCAGATCGTCCGGGGAAGCATAGCCCAGCATCTCAGCCAGCGCCGGGTTCACGTCCAGCAGTTCGCCGTAGAGGTTGGCGCGGCAGATGCCGTAGGGAGCGTGTTCCACCAGGGAGCGGAAGTTGTGCTCCGACCGGCCCAGGGCCTCCTCGGTGAGGCGGCGCTTGTTGATGTCCATGGCGATGCCCAGTACGCGCTCGGGCTCGCCGGAGGGACCGGCCAGCACCTGCCCGCGCAACTCCACCCAGTCGCTGTGGCCGTCGGGATTCACCACCCGGCATTCCAACTCGTATTCAGAGCGGGCGAGGATGGCCTGCTGCAACGTCTGACGCACCCTCTCCCGGTCATCCGGGTGCACGCGCTCCATCCAGCCCTCGAAGGTCTGGTCGGGGACCAGATCCTTCAGGACCGCGAGCTCCTCCGCCCACAGCACCTGGCCGGTGGAAAGTTTCCACTCGAAAGCGGCGATGTTGGCGGAACGCTGTGCGCGGTAGAAGATTTCCTGGCTGAGGCGCAGTGCCTCCTGGGTGGAATGCAGGGCGGCCATGAAAGCGCAGATGATGAGCGCGGAGAGCACGAACAGGCCCAGACGGATGGCGTTCTGCTTCTCCAGGGCGGCGGACCCCAGGGGAGGCAGGACAAACAAGACGTTGGCCAGGACGCTGGCCACGGTGGCCAGCAGGCCCGCCTTCCAGCCGCCGTACCAGGCGCTGACCATCACCGCCACGGCGAAGAAGACCATGATGGGGTCTGTGCCCGTCCCGTGGAGCAGCAAGGTGGCGGCCAGGGCCGCGCCCGTGGCGGCCAGGGCCACACCATAGCGCTCCCGTCCCGAGACGCGAGGAGGAGTCAGCGCGCTGTCCGATGCCGCCCGACGAAGCAACATTCCTGCCGGCCTCATAATGTTGAGATGCGGATGCTAGCCCGCCCTCCCCGGGCAGGGTAATTACCGAGGTCTAGTGGACGATGTCCCCAGGGACAGGGCCGAAAGTGCTGCCGCTAAGTGGCTTCCCCGTAAGCGGTTGGAGCTGCTAAGCGGATGGTGCCCAAAGACTTACTTGTTAACCTTCGAGGTGGCGTCCTAGAATCGGCGGGACGGCAACGCTGCGGGAGCCTGGGACGGAGGGGTGCGCCGCGGGCCTCGAGTGGCGAAAGGGGCACTCACGGGGTGCGGATCGAAGAGACATTCGCGGCGAAGGTGGAGAACATCGAGCCCATGGTGCAGCGGGTGACGGACCTGGCGCGCGAGCTCCACTGCGACGAAGGCAAGGACATGGAGATCGGCCTGGCGCTGCAGGAGGCGCTGGCCAACGCCATCGTTCACGGCTGCCAGAGCGATCCCTCGAAGACCGTCACCTGCCGGGTGGAGTTTCCCCAACCGGCGGAGATGCTGATCGTGGTGCGCGACTCCGGTCCCGGCTTCGAGCCCAAGGAGGTCGCCGACCCGCTCTCCCCTGAGGGGCTGCAATCGAACCACGGACGGGGAATCCAGCTGATCCGCGGCTTGATGGATGAGGCGCACTACGAGCGCGGCGGCACGGAACTACACATGAAGGTGGCGTTGCAGGGCGGTCAGCCGCGGTAGGTCAGCTCGACGATGGTGACATCGTCGCTGAACGGGTGTCCCTTACAGAATGTCTGGACGGCGGCGAAGATGTTGTCAAAGGCCGAGCCCGCCACCGCCGCCTGCTCCATGCGCTCGTCGCCGAAGAAATCGTGCTCGGGATCTTCGGCCTCGGTGACGCCATCGGTCACCAGCACCAGGCGGTCGCCGCTCTCCAGTTGCCCCGTCGCCTTCTCGTAAGTCGCTTCGGCCAGCAGGCCCACGGGCACGTTCGATTCCAGCAGCCGTCGCACGCCTTTTTGGCCTACCACCATCGGCTGCACGTGGCCGCAATTCAAGTACTCGAGGCCCCCTTTGGGATCGAGCCGCACCAGGAAGGCGGTGACGTATTTCTCCAGGTTCTTCGAGCACAGGAAGCCGTTGACCGCCGCCGCAATCTCATCCAGCGGCGTCCCCGCCAGGAAGTGGGAGTGCACCATCCCTTGGACGATGGAGGCGAGCATGGCCGCCGGGATGCCCTTGCCGGAAACGTCGGCCACCACCACCGAGACACCATTCTCGGTGCGTACCAGATCGTAGAAGTCCCCGCCTGACTGCTTGCAGCAGATGTTCCGTGCGTTGATGCTGACGTAGGGGATCTCCGGGATGTTCATGGTCATCAGCTGCTGCTGGATGGTGGCGGCGATGGCCAGTTCCTGTTGCTCCAGGCGGGCGGTCTCCTCGGCCTGCACCAGGCGGGCGTTCTCCACCAGCGACGCCGCTTCATTGGCCATCGCGTCCAGGATGTCCTGGCTAACTTTGGAAATGTCGCGGGAGGCGAAGCGGCTGTCCAGGTAGAGCACGCCGGAGATCTCGGCGCCGGCCTGGGCATCGACCTTGGCTTCCTTCTGGCCGATCTTCTTCCTGCGCAGCGGGATGCAGATGACGGTGCGCAGCTCGTGGGCCACGATGCTCTTGTGCTCGGCCAGGTCCAGCGACTTGGTGGTGTCGGTGATCAGGAAAGCGGAATCGGCGGTGGCCGCCTGGTTCAGGATGGAGCGAGAGATGGTGTTCTCGTCGGTGAGCGCCTGTCCCTTGGCGTTGTGCCCCGCGGCCAGGTTCAACTGGCCGGTCCCGCTCTTGAGGAAGACGTAGCCGCGCTCGGCACCGGTGAGCTTCAAAGCCGCTTCGATCACCGTGGCCAGCACGTCGTCGAGCATGCGGGTGGTGTTGAGCTTGTGCGCGGCTTCGAGGAAGAGCGAGAGCTTTTCCAGGTCCGAGGCGCCGCGCTTCACCTCCACCGCCGCGATCTGGCTGAGGAAGTCGTGGGTGGCGGAGCTGGCGGTGGAGTCGGGATCGAAGATGACGTAGGCGCCGCCGCGCAGCGCTCCGAAATAGAGCTGGTCGCCAGGCTTCAGCTTGTGCCGCGCCACCCGCTCGCCGTTCACGAATGTGCCGTGGCGGCTGCCGTTGTCCACCAGGAAGTACTCGCCGCTCTCCAGCACGATGCCGGCGTGGTTGCGGGAGACGTGCCCGTCGGCGATGACCAAAAGGTTCTCCTTGTTGCGGCCGACGGTGAAGGGAGTGGTGTCGAGCGTCATGATCCGCTGCGTGGTGCCTTCCACCACCACCAGGATGGGCGCCGTGCCCGAGGGGCGTCTGGCAGGGGTCGAGGCAACGTATCCGGCGGCAGTTTCAGACGTGGACATAGGAGCTGGGGGCGAGGGAAAAGACTACACCAACGGGGGAGCGGCCTCAACCCAGTGGCGAGGAGCGAGTGGTGAGGGGCGAGTGGCCCGAGGCCCGGCGGGCACGGGTCAAAAACCCGTGCCTACACGAGTATAGGGTCGTGTAGGCCCGGCTCTCTGAGCCGGGCGCGCCCCTCAGGGCGCCGAGGCCGCCTCCAGCGCCGGGATCTCCTGCTTGCGGATCATGTCGTTGAGCGCGGCCACGTCCTGCGCCGTGATCTGCTTCCACGCCGCCAGTTGCGCGTCCAGACGTCCGCTGAGGTGGTCGAAGACGTCGAACACCTGCTTGGGCGGGGCGGCGTCAGCGCTTTCCACGCTGTAGCGGAAGGAGTCGAACTGCTCGTTGAGCATGTTGGGATAGCGCAGGTTGCCCTCCGAGCTCTTCATCTTGATCTGGATCAGCTCCTGCTCCACCGCGGTCATCTTCATGTCGAGCGCAGCGGCGGCGTCCAGAACTTGCTGAACGCCGGGTTTGGCGCTGGCCTGCTCGGCGAGGCGCTTCTTCAGGATCTGCAACTGCGAGCGCAGGTCGCGGATCTGATTGACCGCCTTGTGCAGCTCGGTGATGCGCTCGCGCACCTTCATGGCCAGCTCGAACTGCCGGCGCAGGTCGGCGTCCGCTGCCTTGACGCGCGGGTCAGGCTTGATCTCGAGCGGCGCCGTCTGGCTCTGGCCGCCCTCCGTCATCTTCACCTGATACGTCCCAGGCAGGACCAGCGGGCCTTCGGGGCCGTTGCCGGCATAGAAGGCGCCGGGCGTCTCGACCGGAGACGCATAGCGCAGGTTCCAGGCAAAGCGGTTCATACCCGCCTTGGCGGGGATAGTCTCGGGTGGCTTGGAGAGGTCGGGCCACTCCGGCGGCTGCTCGGTCTTCTTCTGCTCCTTGCTGGAATACCTGCGGACCAGGTTTCCCTGCGCGTCGGAGATCTCGAGTGTGACCTCCTCCGAGGGCTCGCTCTTGAAGTAGTAATCAAGGATGGCGCCGCCGGGCGGGTTCTCGCCTACCGGACG
>DASYVL010000155.1 GCA_035937135.1 Terriglobales bacterium | reverse complement strand
CTCGCGCTCACCGGCGTCATCCTCACCAAGATGGATGGCGACGCCCGCGGCGGCGCCGCGCTTTCCATCCGCCACGTCACCGGCCAGCCCATCAAGTTCCTGGGCGTAGGCGAGAAGTACGACGCCCTCGAGCCTTTTCATCCCGACCGCATTGTCGGCCGCATCCTGGGCATGGGCGATGTCCTCTCCCTCATCGAGAAGGCGGAAGAACACATCGACAAGAAGAAGGCGGCGGAGTTCGCCGCCAAAGCCATCACCGGCGGCGGCTTCTCGCTCGGAGATTTTCGCGACCAGCTGCGCCAGGTGAAGAAGCTCGGGTCACTCTCCAGCATCGCCAAGATGCTGCCCAGCGTCGGCCCCTTTCAGGGACTGAACAAGGCCGCGGACCAGATTGACGAGCGCGAGCTGCTGCGCGTGGAGGCCATCATCAACTCCATGACGGCCCACGAGCGCGAGCACCACGAGGTCATCAACGGCAGCCGGCGCAAGCGCATCGCGCGCGGCTCCGGCACCACCGTCCAGCAGGTGAACCACCTGCTGCGCCAGTACGCCCAGATGCGCAAGATGTTCAAGTCCATGGGCAAGCCCGGCTTCGGCCGCGGACTCGCGGGGATGATGAGGCAAAGGTAATCTCTCCCTCTTGAAGTGGCGCGGCTCCAATCCGGAAGTGGAAACCACGGCGCACGCCACCCTGCGCGCGCGCCTGGAGGAGATCCAGGCGAACACTCGAGCCTACGTCCCGGCGGAGAAGCTCGCCATCACCGAACGGGCCATCGAGGAGCTGCGCCAGTCCGGAATTGCCGAGCGCGTGCTGCCTGTAGGCGCGAACGCGCCGGAGTTCGAGTTGGCGGATGGCAACCGCAAGACTTTCCGCTCGGCGGATGCCCTCTCCCGCGGCCGGCTGGTTATCAGCTTCTACCGCGGGCGCTGGTGTCCGTACTGCGTGGCGGAGCTGGAGTCCCTCCAGGCTGTCCTGCCACAGATCCATGAGGCAGGAGCGTCGCTGGTCGCCATCTCGCCGCAGACCCCGAAGCACTCCGGCTTCACCGCCGACCAGCATGAGCTCCGCTTTCCCGTCCTCAGCGACCCCGGCAACCGTGTGGCGCGCCAGTTCGGGCTGGCGTACCGCCTGCCGCAGGAGCTGGAGCAGCTCTACCGCAGCATCTTCATCAACCTGCCGAACTCGAACGGCGACCTATCCTGGGAGCTGCCCCTCCCCGCCACCTACATCCTGGAGCACGACGGCGCCGTGCTCTACGCCTTCGCCGACGCCGACCACATGCGCCGCGCCGAGCCCGCCGAGCTGCTGGAACGCCTGCGCCTCCCCTAGCGCCGCAGTTGCAAAACGCCAGTATTTACGGGATAATCGACGATTGTCTTAACTCTCGGGAAACCGCAGGAAAGGGAGAACTCTTACAGTGTTAATGATACGGCTGGCGCGCGTTGGCGCCCGCAAGCAGCCTCATTATCGGATCGTCGTCATCGAGAAGGAGCGTGCGCGCAACGGCCGCGCGCTGGAGGTGGTGGGGACGTACAATCCCCGCACCAGCCCGGCTCAGGTCGAGCTGAAGCGCGACCGCATCGAGTATTGGCAGTCCAAGGGCGCGCAGGTGTCCGGAAGAGTCGGCAAGCTGCTCTTGAAACCCGTGCCCGCCCCTGCGGGAACGGCCGCCTAAGAAGCTTCTTCCGCGGAGACATCCCAAGGGCCGGCCCCACGCCATTCCAGGAGTCGCGTATGACCAGCGAGCAGGGTGGGGATATCCGGATGTTGGTCGAGCAGATCGCGAAAGCGCTGGTCGACGAGCCGGAACAGGTTTCCGTGCAAACGGTGGAGGACGAGCAGGGCACGGTGCTGGAGCTGCGCGTCGGTCCCAACGACCTGGGCAAGGTCATCGGTAAGCAGGGACGCACCGCGCGCTCCCTGCGCACCATCCTGGGAGCGGCGGGCATGAAGCTGCACAAACGCATCACTCTGGAGATCCTGGAATAAGGTGGCGGAGAGCGACTTCGTCACCGTGGCTCGCGTGGTCCGCAGCCAGGGACGCCGCGGCGAAGTGGCCGCCGAGCTTCTCACCGATTTTCCCGAGCGCTTTGCCGAGCGCCGGAAGTTGTTTGTGGCGGATGCGAGCGGACGCCGCGAGTTGGAGTTGGAAGCGCACTGGCTCCACAAGGGCCGCGTGGTTTTGAAGTTCCGCGGCGTGGATTCCATCGAGCAGGCTCAGGCGCTCGCCGGCTGCGAGCTCCAGATCCCACGCGAGGAGCGCGCACCGCTGCCCCAGGACGCGGCGTACGTCAGTGACCTGATCGGCTGTGAGGTGCTCGACCGCGGGCACTCGCTGGGAGTGATTGCCGAAGTTCAGTTCGGCGCCGGTGAGGCGCCGCTGCTGCAGGTAAAGTCGGAGGCCGGGGAGCACCTGATCCCCTTCGCCGCCGAGTTCGTGGAGAACGTGGACGTGGAGCTTCGACGCGTAGCGCTGCGGCTGCCGCCGGGGATGCTGGAGATTGGAGCGCCGCTGACGGACGAGGAGAAGCGGGCGCAGCGGGACGCCGGGCGCGCGGGCGACTGGAGCGGCCGCACAAAATGACGTTCGAGATTCTTACGATTTTCCCCGAGTTTTTTCGCGGGCCTCTGGAGCACGGCATCGTGCGCCGGGCGCGCGAGGCGAAACTGGTTACGGTTGCAGTGCACGACCTCCGGGCTTTTGCCCACGATCGGCACCGCACCGTGGATGACCGGCCCTTCGGCGGCGGCGAAGGGATGGTGCTCAAGCCCGAACCCATCTTCGAGTGCGCCGAGTCATTGCAGGTGGCGCCGCGGGAGGCGCGGCTGTCGGGCGCGGCGAAGGAATCGGTGGTGCTGCTCTCGGCGCAGGGCCAGTTGTTCCACCAGAGCATGGCGGAGCGGCTGGCGGGACTGGAGCGTTTGACTTTGATCTGTGGCCGCTACGAGGGCGTGGACGAGCGCGTGGGCGAGTTTCTGGCCGACCGCGAGATTTCGGTCGGCGACTACGTGCTCAGCGGCGGCGAGCTGGCTGCCGCCATCGTCGTGGATGCAGTCACCCGGCTGATTCCCGGGGCGCTGGGGAACGAGGCTTCGGCGCGGCAGGAAAGCTTTACCGGGACGCATCCGGCGGCATCTGTGCCAGGAGCGGGTCCGAATTCGACTTGCAGCTCCGGCGGGCTGCTGGATTACCCGCACTACACGCGGCCGGCGGAGTTTCGCGGGCTGGGGGTGCCGGAGGTGCTGGTCTCGGGCAACCACGACCAGATCCGCCGCTGGCGTCGCAGTCGCACGCTGGAGAAGACGCTGCGCAACCGCCCCGAACTGCTTCAGGGGGCTGCGCTCAGCGAGGAAGACCGGAGCCTGCTGGCCGGGATCCGGCAAGAAAAACTTTAGAACGAGAGGAACGACACAATGTCTCAGAACGCCATCATGGAAAAGATTGCCGCCAAACTGCGGCGCACCGACCTGCCGGAGTTCGCCGCGGGCGACACCGTCCGCGTCCACGTAAAGATCCGGGAAGGCGACAAGGAACGCCTGCAGGCCTTCGAGGGCACCGTCATCGCGCGCAGCCGTGGCCCCCACGGCAGCTTCACCGTGCGCAAGGTGAGCTTCGGACAGGGCGTGGAGCGCATCTTCCCGCTGCATTCCAAGGTCATCGACAAGGTGGAAGTGGTGCGTTCCTCACGCGTCCGCCGCGCGCGCCTCTTTTATCTGCGCGGCCTCAAGGGCAAGGCCGCCCGCCTGCGCGAGGTCGAGCGCGCCGAGTAAGTGATTTCCGTTGCAGGATTCCTGGATCCGGGCGACACTGTGCACCAGCAACCTGCACCGCGTCGCCTTGGCGCCAGCCAGACTCCAACTCGAAGGTGATTCCCTCTCTCCCGCCGCCCGAAAACTTCGTTTCCTCAAGAGACTCCGCTGCACCCTGCGCTTTGAGCGCCAGGCGTGGCAGGCTGGCGCGCGCCGCGTGGCCGGCGTGGACGAGGCCGGGCGCGGCTCGCTCTTCGGCCCCGTGGTGGCTGCGGCCGTCATCCTCGACCCGGAGCGCCCCATCCGCGGTCTGCGCGATTCGAAGCTGATTTCCCAGAAAGTTCGCGAGGCGCTGGCGGAGCGCATCCGCGAACGCGCCCTCGGCTGCGCCGTCTCCGAAGTCGACGCCGCCGAGATCGACCGCATCAACATCTATCAAGCCTCGCGGCTGGCCATGCGCCAGGCCGTCGCCCAGCTCGCACCCGCCCCCGACCACCTGCTGGTGGACGCCATGGTCCTCGACTGGGCCTGCTCGCAGACGCGCATCATTCACGGCGACGCCCGCAGCGCCTCCGTGGCTGCCGCCTCCATCCTCGCCAAAGTCGAGCGCGACCGCCTGCTCCGCCAATGGGACGGCGTCTTTCCCCAGTACGGTTTGGCGGCGCACAAAGGCTACGGCACTCCGCAACACCTCGAGAGCCTGGCCTTGCACGGGCCTTCGCCCATGCACCGGCAGTCCTTCGCGCCCGTGTGGGACTCCACCCGCCCGCAAGAGCTTATGGAGTTCATGCTGCAGGAACAAGACGCCGAGGACGCCGAAGGTACCGCCCTCCCGCTCCGCCATGATTAAATGAAGCGGAGGCCCGGAGCCGGGCATCTCGTCTCAGCGTAAACAGAGTTTTTCCCGGAGGGACGGACTGTGCGACGGCTGCTGTGCGTGACCGCTCATCCCGATGACGAAGCTGGCGGCTTCGGCGGCTCGCTCTTGCGCTACCGGCTGAGCGGTGTGGAAACCTACGTCATCTGCTTGACGCCGGGCCAGGCGGCCACCAACCGCGGCGGCACGGCATCGGGTGAGGAGCTGGCCGCCATGCGGCGCAAGGAGTTCGCCGCCTCCTGCGAACTTCTCAAGATCACCTGCGGTGAGGTGCTCGACTATCCCGACGGCGGCCTCGACCGCGTGGACTACCGCACCGTGGTCGCCGGCCTTACGGCGCGCGTCCGCAAGATCCGCCCGCAGGTGATCATGACCTTCGGCCCCGAGGGCGCAATCACCGGCCACACCGACCACGCCATGGTCTCACTCTTCGCCACCATGGCCTTCCACTCGGCGGGGCGCACCGACCGCTACCGCGAGCAGCTCTCGGACGGCGTGGCGCCGCATCGTCCGCAAAAGCTCTACTACGCCACGGCGCTGTTCACCCTGCCCGACCGCCAGCCAGTGTCGTTGCCGCCGGCCACCGCCGTGATTGACATCGCCGAGCACGTCGAGACCAAGATCGCCGCCTTCCGCTCCCACACCAGCCAGGCGCCTCTGTTCCCGCGCTTCGAGGCGGCCGTGCGCGCCCGCGGCCAGTCGGAGTTCTTCCACTTGGCGGCCGCCAACACGCCGCGCAAGATGGAGAACGAGACCGACCTCTTCGCTGGGATCACCGAGGAATAGAGGATTAAGTTGTTTATGACTCTTCACTCACGGCGAGGTCGAACGCTTCACGCAAAAACGGAATGATCGTGCGTAGGTCCTCGGCGGTCCGGACAAGGGCGACGTGTGAGACGCGGTTGCCGCCCTGCGCGATTTTGATGAAGTATGGTGCGCCGGCCTTGCGGCCGAGGTGAATCACCACGCGCAACGCATCCCGCATTACCGTCAGGTCCGCAAAGATGCGTGTCGTCCGAAACAGCGCGTACCGGTTACGTGTGACTACCTCCACGTCGCCAAAGCCCCTAACGGTGGTCTCGAGTTTCCGGTAGAGATCGGCAAGTGCCGGTGGCCTACTTTTGAGCAAGGTAGCAGCGCTGCCGACCCCGCACGCGTGACGTTGATTGACCTGACGAAAGGTCCGATCACACCGCGGACATGCCCAACTCATAGAGTTTCTAGACACTAGGGTCCGCTTGTCGCGTGCGGTTTGATGATCTCTCCCAGCAGGTCGGGCTTGGACGCATCGCGCTCCAGATGGGGATAGCGCTCGCCGCCGTGGTAGTTGATCTCGATGGTCTTGTAGTAGTCGGCGTTCTCCACCAGCAGCCGCAGCGGTTCGGAGCGTCCCTTGGCCGCACGGATGGCTTCGCGCAACAGGTTGGGGAAGCGGGAGTGCGTCCAGCGGTGGCCGTCCACGCCCAGGATCTTCGCCCCTGGCGCCAAGCCGGCCTCAGCCGCTGGAGTTCCTGGGAGGACGTCGAGCACCGCTCCCTCCGCGCTCATGCGGAAGCCCAGCGAGTAGCTGACGTCAATGTACTGCTTGGCGCTCTCCCGCGCCTGCTGCTGCCCGGGCAGCGTCTCGTTGTACACCAGCTTCCAGCCGCCGCCCTCGATCCCGCCCAGCGGCGCACGTGGGCTGGTGGAGTTCAGCCGTGCCGTGAGGAATGCTTTCCAGTCGTAGGGCGCCACCTCGTTGAGTGTCGCGACCACGTCGTCGAAGGTGTAGGTCTTGAGTGCCGGCGGGCCGCTCTGCCCGCCGTGGAAGCGGTGGCAGAAGTCGTCGAGCGAGCGCTGGCCGTGAGTGAGCTGCCGGATGGTGACGTCGGCCTCCAGCCAGATGAGGTCGCCTTCGTCGTAGAAATCCACGCCGCGCCGCCAGGACGACCATTCCGACGGCGTCCCGTAGAGGATCTGCGCGGCCACCGCGGTGTCGGCCAGCGGACGCCAAGTGCGCCCCGCCCGGTTGTCGAGGTCTGCCGCAACCAGGGCGAGGTCTTCCCGGTACT
>DASYVL010000154.1 GCA_035937135.1 Terriglobales bacterium | reverse complement strand
ATCGCCGACTGGCACGCGCTGACCACCGATTACGCCGACACCTCGAAGATCAAGGACAACTCGCTCGAGGTGATGCTCGACTGGCTTTCCGCCGGACTCGACCCCGAGCACGCGACCATGTTCATCCAGTCGCATGTGCCGCAGCACGCCGAACTCCACTTGCTGCTCTCCATGATCACGCCGCTGGGATGGCTGGAGCGCGTCCCCACCTACAAGGAGCAGCGACAGAACATCAAGGACAAGGACCTGGGCACCTACGGCTTCCTCGGCTACCCGGTGCTGCAGTCCGCCGACATCCTCATCTACCAGGCCGACTACGTCCCGGTGGGCGAGGACCAGGTGCCGCACATCGAACTGACCCGCGAGATTGCCCGCCGCTTCAACATGTTCTACTCCGGCAAGCGCTCCTACGCCTTCCCCGAGCCGCAGTCGCTCCTGACCCACGCCCCCAAGCTCCCCGGCACCGACGGCCGCAAGATGTCGAAGTCCTACGACAACTACATCCTGCTGAGCGAACCCGAGGCCTCCATCCGCGCCAAGCTCAAGACCATGGTCACCGACCCGGCGCGGGTGCGCCGCTCCGATCCCGGCAATCCCGACGTGTGCCCGGTGGGCGACCTGCACAAGATCTTCAGCAGCAAAGAGACCATGGCGGAGGTGAACCGCGGCTGCCGCAGCGCCTCCATCGGTTGCATCGAGTGCAAAAGCTGGTCGGCCGACGCCATCGTCAGCACGCTCCAGCCCATGCAGGAGCGCCGCCGAAAATACGAGCACAATCCGCGCCTGGCCTGGGATATCCTCGAAGAGGGCGCGGCGCACGCACGCAAGTCCGCGGATAGCACCATGAAGGCGGTGCGGCAGGCTATGGGCATCTCCCGCGACTTCGCGCCGCCTCTCGGAAGCAAGAGGGAAAAGTAGAGGACGGCACGCCCGCGATGCCTGAGACTCCGCAACCCGCCCCCTCCCAGCAGAAAGAGACCAGCGACTTCCCTTTTGCCGTCACCGTGGGCGCGGTCTACGACGGCCCGCTCGACCTGCTGCTCGACCTCATCCGCCGCCAGGACATCGACATCTACGACATCCCCATCGCCCGCATCACCTCGCAGTATCTCGGTTACGTCGAAACAATCAAGCACCTGGACGTGAACGTGGCGGCGGAGTTCATCTACATGGCCTCCATGCTCATCCACATCAAGTCGCGGATGCTGCTGCCGCGCGACCCCGACGCGCCCGCCGACGACCAGGACGACCCGCGCGCCGAGCTGGTCAACCGCCTGCTCGAGCACGAGAAGTTCAAGAATGCCGCGCAGATGCTCTTGCAGAAGCAGCAGATCGAGGACGCCACCTGGTCGAACCCGGCGCTGGGCGAATTCAAGGACGCCGAGGGCACCGAGCCCGAGCTCGCCGCCGACGTGGTGGACCTGGTGCGCACCTTCCAGCAGGTGCTCGACCGCGCCCGCACCCGCCCCGTGCTTGAAGTGGATGAGGACTCCGTCACCGTCGGCCAGATGATCGACTACATCCGCCGCCGCCTGCTGCTGGAGGACCGCCCGCTCCGTTTGAAGCAACTCCTGGGCAACATGCAGTCGCGCAAAGCGTTGATCTGCGCCTTCCTGGCGCTCTTGGAGCTGGTGCGGCTGCAAGCCATCCTGCTGCGTCAGGACAGGATTTTCAGCGACATCATCCTCAAGAAACATACAATGTTCGACAGCGTGTTGGGGGATGAGTCGCCCGTGCGCGACGACTGGAAATGAGCGTGAAGAGCAAAGTCGAAGCCATCATCTACGCCGCCGAGGAGCCGGTGAGCGTAGAGCAGATGGTGGCTGCGCTCAAGGATTCCCTGGGCGAGGAGGCCGGCGATCCCAAGGCAGCGGTGCGCGCCGCGGTCGAGGAGCTGATCGCCGACTACGCCGCCGCCGGACGCGGCATGGAGATCCGTCTGGTCGCGGGCGGCTATCGCATGTCCACCAAGCCCGAGTTCCACGACGTGGTGCGCGCCTTCGCCAAAAGCCTGAAGCCGCCGGTGCGGCTCTCGCTGCCCGCGCTGGAAACGCTTTCCGTCATCGCCTACAAGCAGCCGGTCACCCTGCCGGAGATCAACGAGATCCGCAGCGTTGATTCCTCGGCCGTCATCGCCACCCTGCTCGACCGCAAGCTCATCACCACCGCCGGGCGTAAGGCCGTCATCGGCCGCCCCATCCTCTACCGCACTACCAAGGAGTTCTTGCTGCGCTTCGGGTTGAGCGACATGAGCGAACTGCCCACGCTCAAGGAGTACGAGGAGCTGGCCGGACAGTCCGAGCTCTTCCCCGTCGCCGAGGCAATTCCCGACGCCACCGGCGTCCCCGACGAGAAGCCCGCGGACGAGGGCGCCTCGGAGAGCGAAAACGCCTCTGCCGCGAATTCCTCCGACTGATGCCCACTGAGCGCCTGCAAAAGATCATCGCCGCCGCCGGAATCGCCTCGCGCCGCAAGGCGGAGGAACTCATCACCCGCGGGCGCGTCCAGGTGAACGGCAAGACGGTAACCGAACTGGGCTCCAAGGCCGACCCGGAGCGCGACCACATCCGCGTGGACGGAAAGTTGCTGCACGGGCCGCAACGGCACGTCTACCTGGTGTTGAACAAGCCCCGCGGATACATCACCAGCGCCTCCGATCCCGAGGGCCGGCCGACGGTGCTCGACCTGGTGCACGGCGCCGGGGCGCGCATCTACCCCGTCGGCCGCCTCGACTACGCCAGCGAAGGCCTGTTGCTCCTGACCAACGACGGCGCGCTGGCAGCGAAACTGATGCACGCCTCCTCGCACGTCCCCAAGACTTACCAGGTGAAGGTGAGCGGCCGGCCCACGGGGGAGAATCTCCAGAAGCTTCGCGCCGGAGTGGTACTGCCGCCCGACCTGAAACGTCCTGGTGCCGCGCGAAAAGAGTCCCGTAAAACGGCGCCGGCCGCGATCCGTATGCTGCGCGACGCTCCCAACCCCTGGTACGAGGTCACGCTCATCGAGGGACAGAACCGCCAGATCCGCCGCATGTTCGAAAAGGTCGGCCACCACGTGGAGAAGATCAAGCGCGTGCGCTACGGCCCCCTGGAGCTGGACCTCGAGCCCGGCGCCTTCCGGCCGCTCACGCCCGTGGAGGTGGCCCGGCTGAAATCAGCTGTCTCAAAAGGGCGGAGTGGGCCGCCACCCCGCCGCCGTGATACAAAAGAGATTCTGCGATGAAGGACTTCGACGAGCTGATTTCCGAACACATCCGCGACCTGGCGCGTTACGTGCCGGGCAAGCCCATCCGCCAGGCCGAGCGCGAGAGCGGCGTCCGCTGCATCAAGATGGCATCGAATGAGAACCCCTTCGGCCCCTCGCCCAAGGCAGTGGAAGCCATCCGCGCGGCGGTTGTGAGCGCCAACTTCTATCCCGACAACGACTGCGCCGAGTTGCGCCAGGCCCTGGCGGAGCGCCATCAGCTCAGCGTTGAACAGATCCTGGTCACCGACGGCTCCACCGCCCTGCTCGACCACATCGCGCGCACCCTGCTGGCCCCCGGGCTGAACGCCGTCACCAGCGAGCGCTCATTCATCGTCTATCCCATCGTGACTCAGGCCGCCGGTGGCCGCCTGATCCAGGTGCCCATGCGGGAGCACGCCTTCGACCTCGACGCCGTGCTCGCCGCCATCGACGGCAAGACCCGCATCGTCTATCTGGCCAATCCCAACAATCCCACCGGGACGATGTTCGACGCCGCGGCCACCGACCGCTTCCTCGACCGCGTGCCCGAGCACGTGCTGGTGGTGCTCGACGAAGCCTACTTCGACTTCGCGACGCACTTCGCCGCCGCCCAGGACATCGACTACTCGCACTCGCTCGACTACGTGCGCCAGGGGCGCAAGGTCATCGTCCTGCGCACCTTCTCCAAGGCTCACGGCCTGGCCGGACTGCGCGTGGGATACGGCTTCGGACCGCCAGACCTGCTCCAGGCCCTGGCGCGCGTGCGGCCGGCCTTCTCCGTCTCCGGGGTGGCCGAGGCCGGTGCCCTGGCTGCCTTCGGGGACACCGCCCACGTCCAGAAAGCCGTCGAAAACAACGCCGCGGAGGCACCTCGACTGGCCAAGGAACTCTCGGCGCTGGGCCTGCATCCCATTCCCACCTGCGCCAACTTCCTCTATCTCGACGTGGGGGAGGAGTCCGTCGCTTTCGCCCGCCGCATGCAGGCGGAGGGCATCATCGTCCGCGCCCTCAACGCCTGGGGCGCGCCCAACGCTATCCGCGTCACCGTGGGCACCCCGGAGCACAACCGGATGTTCCTCGCCGCCCTAAAGAAGGCCCGGCAGCAGGCTCCCCTGCGCTAGCCGGAGCGCCGGGGTCCCGCGGCAACGATGAGCTCTAGCGAGCAGGCCATCGCGCGCGGGGGTGCGCGTCGGCCTCCTCGCGCATCAACGCCAGCCGCGCCGCACCGTAGAGGCCGGCATCCGAGCCCAGCCGTGCGCGCGTGATGACGGTCGCATGCTTGCCGGCTGACGTCGCCGCGTAGACGAACGAGCGCTTCCGTACCTCCTCAAGCATGACCGGCGAGAACATCTCCCAGGCGTCGGCCACGCCGCCGCCGATCACATACATGGGCAGATTGAAGGTGTTGACCAGTCCGGCCAACACGATCCCCAGCGCGCGGCCCACTCGGCCGAAGATCTCCCGAGCGGCGGCGTCGCCGCTCTCGGCCAGTTGGCAAACAGTCTCAGAGCTGAAGTCGCGCTCGGCGGTGGCCCGTGCCAGTGCGGGCGCGTTTCCACTGGCGGCGGCCTCACGCGCCATGCGCTCGATGGCCTTAGCGGAGGCAGACTGCTCCAGGCAGCCGCGGTTGCCGCAGCCACACGGCGGGCCTTCCGGCTCCACCGTGATGTGTCCCAGCTCACCCGCCATCCCGGTCATGCCGTGCCAGATGCGCCCGCCCAGGACGATCCCGCCGCCCACGCCCGTGCCTAGCGTGATTATGCACAGGTCGTCCACCTCGCGGCCCGCGCCCAGCCACTTCTCGCCCAGCGCCGCGGCGTTGGCGTCATTCTCCAGGATGACGCGCGTCCCCAGCCGCCGCTCGACCTCCTCGCGCACCGGGTAGTCGTGCCACCCCGGCAGGTTCGGAGACTCCCGCACAGTCCCGCTCCCCAGGTCGATGATTCCCGGCACTCCCACGCCCACCCCGGCCAGCTTGCCGTCCGACTCCCTCTTCTTTGCGAGCGTCTGGATGGCGCGGCACATCTCGGCAATCACCTCATCGCGCGGGCGCGCGACTCCGGTATCCGTGGTGATCTTCTCCAGCAGCTTGCCGCCCTCGTCCACTGCGGCGATCCGCAGGTTGGTCCCGCCCAGGTCCACGCCGATGGCAAAGGAGGTCATGGGGTCAGAAGTTTAGATCAGAAGCTCAAAGGAGAAAGTAAAAAGGTAAAGGTTAAGACCAGCACCTTTCGTTTCTATTCCTTCACTTTTTACTTTTTCCTTTTACCTTTTACCTTTGACATTTCGGGCAATAATGCGCGCTCCGGCCTGCAATCACCACGCGCTTGATGGCCGACCGGCATTCCCGGCAGGGCTCGCCCTCGCGCCCGTAAACCCGGTGCTCGAACTGGAAGAAGCCCTCATCCCCATCGGCGTTCACGTAGTCGGAAACCGACGAACCTCCGGCCCGGATGGCCTCGCGCAGCACCTGCTGCAGGGCGCGGCGCAGCCGCGCCAGCTCCTCGCCGGTGAGCCGGCTGGCTCGGCGTCGCGGCCGGATTCCGGCGCGGTAGAGCGACTCGTCCGCATAGATGTTGCCCACGCCGCGCAGCAGCTTCTGGTTGAGCAGCGCGCTCTTGATGGGCGTCTTGCGCCCGTGGAAGAGGTGCGCGAACTGTCGTACGCCGGCGCCCAGCGGCTCCTGCCCGCCGGGCGCGAAGCCGCCAGGGTCGCGCACCACGGAGAGCCTGCCGAATCGCCGCGGGTCCACAAAACGCAGCTCGCGGCCGGATTGCAGACGCACGATGGCGTGCGTGTGCCGGGCGATCTCGCTCTCCGGCTGCGCGATCACAAGCCTGCCCGTCATCCCCAGATGCACGATCCACTGGCTGTGTGGCTGGGTCCTCCTCGAACCGTGTGGCAGAGGAGTCTGCCCTGAGCGGAGTCGAAGGGTCCTCGGCTGTGCAATTTCCAAGTCGAACACGAGGTGCTTCCCCACCCGCCGCACCGCGGCGATGCGCGCCTGTTCGAGCGCGGCCACGATCTCCGGCGCCGGCGACTTCAGGGGCTCGGGCTTCTCCCCCAGCCAGACGGATTCAATCACGTCGCCGCGCACTCTGCGCGACAATCCGCGACGGATGGATTCGACCTCAGGAAGCTCAGGCATGGGTCAGTGACCAGTCCTCAGTTGCCAGTGTAACAACAGCCTGGCCATGGGCGAATGGGGCAACCAGCCAGTCGCAACTGTTCTTTTGCCCTGGGAGCCGCCTCCCGGTTATCATTTCCCGTACACGTCTTTCCCCCTCGATTCCCAGAAATCACAGGTAATAGAATGCTGACGCGCAAAGAGTGTGCGAATCCAGAGACTAGGTACTGAATACTAGGTACTAGGTACTTCTAACTGTTCCATGAAAAAAGGCCAAGCCATCATCGTGGTCGGCGCCCAGTGGGGCGACGAGGGCAAGGGCAAGATCGTCGACGTCCTCTCCGAGCAGTTCTCCGTCGTCGTCCGCTATGCCGGCGGACACAACGCCGGACACACGGTGGTCATCCGCGGGAAGAAGTTCATCCTGCAACTGATCCCCTGCGGCGTGCTGCGCAAGGGCTGCCGCGCCGTCATCGGCAATGGCATGGTGGTGGACCCGGTGGCGCTGCTCAAGGAGATTGCGGCGCTGCGCCAGCTCGGGGTGAAGATCCACGGCAATCTCTTCCTCAGCAACCGCGCCCACGTCATCCTGCCCTACCACCGCATGATCGAACTGGCGGCGGAGAACGCTCCCGGACGGGTGAAGATCGGTACCACCTCGCGCGGCATCGGCCCCGCCTACGAGGACAAGATGGGGCGCCGCGGCCTGCGCGTCGCCGACCTTCTTGACCTCGATCTGCTGAAGACCCACATCGAGAACGCCTGCCACGAGAAGAACATGATCGCGCACGCGCTCTTCAACTCCGAGCCGCTCGACGCCGACAGCATGTATGAGGAGTACGCGCGCGTTAGCCGCGAGATCCGGCCCTTCGTCTGCGATACCGCGGTGCTCGTCAACCAGGCCCTCACCCGCGGCGGGTCGGTGATGTTCGAGGGAGCCCAGGGGGCGCTGCTCGACATCGACCACGGCACCTATCCCTTCGTCACTTCGTCGAGCGCCACCTCGGGCGGCGCCATCATCGGGACCGGCGTCGCGCCCACGGCCATCGACGCCGTCTTGGGCGTGACCAAGGCCTACTGCACGCGCGTGGGCGGCGGACCCTTCCCCACCGAGATCCTCGACGCCGCCGGCGACCGCCTGCGCGAGCGCGGCAACGAGTACGGCGCGGTCACCGGACGTCCGCGGCGCTGCGGCTGGCTCGACCTGCCGCTCCTGCGCTACGCCTGCATGATCAATGGCATCTCGTCGCTCGTGGTCACCAAGCTGGACGTCCTCGACGATCTGGCGGAGATTCCCGTCTGCGTGGGATACAAGGTGAAAGGCAAGAAGACTTCAGAGATCCCGCCCGATGCCGCCGGCTACGAGAAGCTGGAGTGCGTCTATCGCAAGATGCCCGGCTGGCGGACGTCCACTCGCGCCGTGAAGAGCTGGGAGAAATTGCCGGCGAAGGCGCGCGAGTACCTGAACTTCCTGGCTGCGGAGACGGGCGCGAGGATTGCGATGGTCTCCACCGGCCCGGAGCGCGACCAGACCATCGTGCTCGAAAAGGTGGCGGGGAAGAAGAACTCGTAGACGCGTCGCCGGCAGCGTCTCTAGCGCTTGTCGCTCACCAGCACGCCGCCGTGCGCAAAGCTTTCCCGATCGACCTCGAGGAAAGCGACCGTCGTATCTTCCCGCTTGGCGCCCGCCTCTTCCGCGAGCACGTCGGTGACGCGCGCCGCTACCTTGCGCTTCTGTTCCAGCGTCCTTCCCTTCAGCAGCGTGATTTCAACGTGAGGCATCCCGTCCCCCGATTCATTTCCCTAGTTCGTAATCCGCGAAGAAGTAGCCCAACTCGAAGCGCGCCGTTTCCTCGGCGTCCGAGCCGTGGATGGCGTTGTGCTCGATGCTCGATGCCCACTTCTTGCGGATGGTTCCTTCGGCGGCCTGCGCCGGGTTGGTGGCGCCCATTGCTTCTCGCAGACCGGCGATGGCGTTCTCCCTCTCCAACGCCAGCACCACGATGCGCCCGCTGGACATGAACGTGGTGAGCGAGTCGAAGAATGCCTTGCTGGCGTGGACCGCGTAAAAGCCCTCGGCCTCTTGCTTGGTGATCTCCAGCATCCTCATGCCCAGGATGCGGAAGCCTTTCTCTTCCAGGGTCTTCAGGATGTCCCCGATGGCGTTCTTGGCCACCGCGTCGGGCTTGATGATGGAAAAAGTGCGTTGCAGAGTTTTCATTATTAGTTCTCAGTTCTCCCCTTCGGTTCTCAGTTCTTTGCCGCGGCTGCGCCCAGCGCCTGGGCCACCGTCTCGCCAATGTCGGCGGGCGACTTGGCCACGTGGATGCCCGCCGCCTCCAGCGCCCGGATCTTCTCCGCCGCCGTGCCGTGCCCACCGGAGATGATGGCGCCCGCGTGTCCCATGCGGCGCCCCGGCGGCGCCGTCTGCCCGGCGATGAACGCCACCACCGGCTTCTTCACATTCTTGCGGATGTACTCGGCGGCATTCTCCTCGGCGTTGCCGCCGATTTCGCCGATGAGCACGATGGCCTCGGTCTCGGCGTCCTCGTGGAAGAGCCGCAAAGCGTCCACGAAGTTGGTGCCGATGATGGGATCGCCGCCGATGCCGATGGCGGTGGACTGCCCGATCCCGCGCAGCGTGAGCTGGTGCACCGCCTCATAGGTCAGCGTCCCCGAGCGCGAGACGATGCCTACGTGTCCCGGCTTATGGATGTGGCCGGGCATGATGCCGATCTTGCACTTGCCCGGCGAGATGATGCCCGGGCAGTTGGGTCCGATGAGCCGCGACTTGCGGTTCTGCAGGAACTTCCAGGCGCGCACCATGTCCAGCGTGGGGATGCCCTCGGTGATGCAGACGATGAGCGCCACGCCGGCGTCGGCGGCCTCCATGATGGCGTCCGCCGCGAACGGCGGTGGCACGAAGATGAGGGTGGCGTTGGCGCCAGTTTGTTTCACGGCGTCAGCCACGGTGTTGAACACCGGCCAGCCCTCGTGCGTCGTGCCTCCCTTGCCGGGAGTGACTCCGCCCACGACCTGGGTCCCGTAGGCGGCGCAGGCCTTGGCGTGGAAGGTGCCCTCGCGTCCGGTCAGCCCCTGCACGATCAGCCGCGTCGACTTGTCCGCCAGTACGCTCACTTCACTTCCCCGCCGCAGCCACGACCTTCTCCGCTGCATCCTTCATTGTCTCGGCGACGATGAAGTTCAACCCGCTCTTCTTCAGGATCTCGCGGCCCTGCTCCACGTTCGTTCCCTCGAGGCGCAGGACGATGGGCAACTGGATCTTCGTGCTCTTGGCCGCCTCGACTACGCCCTGCGCCAGCGTGTCCACGCGCAGGATGCCGCCGAAGATGTTGATGAGCACCGCCTTCACGTTCTTGTCGCTCAGCAGGATCTCGAAGGCGTGCGTCACCTGCTCAGCGTTGGCCCCGCCGCCAACGTCGAGAAAGTTCGCAGGCGCTCCTCCCGCATACTGGATGATGTCCATGGTGGACATGGCCAGCCCCGCGCCGTTCACCATGCAGCCTACGTTGCCGTCCAGCTTGATGTAGTTCAGCCCGTACTTCGAGGCCTCGACCTCGAGCGGCGCTTCTTCATCGGTATCGCGCAGTTCCTTCAAATCCTTGTGGCGGAAAAGCGCGTTGTCGTCGAAGGTGATCTTGGCGTCGAGCGCGAACAAGCGGCCGTCCTGGGTGGTGATGAAGGGATTGATCTCCGCCAGCGAGGCGTCGCAGGCTTCGAAGGCTTTGTACAGCGCGCCCAGGAGTTGCGCCGCCGAGCCGATCTGCTCCGGCTTCAAGCCCAGGCCGAAGGCCAGCTTGCGCGCCTGAAACGGTTGAAAGCCGATTGCGGGATCGATGTACTCCTTGAGGATGGCTTCTGGATTGGTGGCCGCGACCTGCTCGATCTCCACCCCGCCCGAAGCCGACGCCATGAATACCGGGCACGCCGTGGCGCGGTCGATCACGATTCCCAGGTAGAGTTCGCGCTCGATGGGCAGCGTTTCTTCGATGAGCAGGCGCTTGACGATGCGCCCTTCCGGGCCGGTCTGGTGCGTCACCAGCTTCATGCCCAGCATCTTGGCGGCGATTTCGCCGGCCTCGTCGGCCGATTTGGCGATCTTCACGCCGCCGCCCTTGCCGCGGCCTCCCGCGTGAACCTGGGCTTTGACCACAACTCCCGTTGCGCCCGTGGAGAACAGGTTCTTGGCCGTGGTCTGTGCCTCATCGCGGGTCGTGGCGACCTCGCCGCGCGGCACTGCCACGCCGTACTTTGCGAGCAGGGTCTTGGCCTGGTATTCGTGGATCTTCATGATGGATGGGCGCGCCGGAGCCTCTCTGCGGCCTCAAAACCCCGGCAGGAAAGCAGCGATTCTATAGGACGCTACGGCGCGGAGCAAACCAGCCGCGGGAGCCCGCCGCACGTTGTCTCCTACTTACTGGAAGAGCCCGCATGAGCGGGGGCGTGCTCGGGAGCGAAGCGCACGTTCTGCTGGAAGCGCTCTTCCAGCGTCTGCCCAGCGTCGCCGTACTGCTTGGCGATCTCGGTGAGCGTCGCCACGCGCTGCGGCAACGGCGGATGGGTCTTTTGCCACAATCCCAGGCGGCGCGCGTCATCGGCCCGGGCAAGCATCTGCAGGAAGTCGCGCAGCCCGGTGGCCCGGTAGCCGGCGTACGCGGCGAATTCTGTTCCCTTCTTGTCTGCCTCGGATTCCGAGGACGGGCTGTAGCTATTGTTCAGGGCTTCGGACACTACGTCCTTGGCCAGGGAGGTCAGCTCCGCCGGGCCGGGAATGTAGGATGCGCCCTCCTTCCACAGCCACTGTTTGTTCTTCTTGGCGCGGATCTGCTTTTCCAGATGGCGTCCATCCACGTGCGACACTTCATGGGCTAGCGTCCCGGCAAGCTCGGCTTCGCTCCTCATGTTGGCCAGCGCGCCGCGGGTGATGAAGATGTATCCGCCGGGCAGCGCGAAGGCGTTGATGATCTCCGTATCCAGGATCGCGAAGTGGTAGGGGACGTCGCGCGGCGCCTGGCGCGCCACGGTATTCCCCACCAGGTTCACGTAGTTCACCATCGCCGGATTCTCGTAGACCCTGAAGACGCTGATCATCTTCGCCGCCGAAGCCTGGCCAATGGCCTTCTCCTGCTCCGGCGTCCAGGGAGCGTTGTTCTCCTGCACTTCCTTGGCCTTCTGCGCTCCCTTGGTCACCCAGCCGCCAAACTGCGCGTGCGTCAAGGACGCCGTCAGCGCCATCCCCAGTAGCAGGGCCAGAACTTTTTTTGCGCGATGCATAGCGTTGCCTCTCATTCGCTCACTTGGCCGACTTGGCCGCCGGCTGCGGGTTGAGTTGGCCTTCCAGGATGAACTGCTGGAGAGCATCCGGCGCCACCTTGCGGCTGCTTAACTCCGAGGCCTTCTGCAAATCGGCGCTAGTCGGAGTCGCCTCCAGCACCTTCTGCTCGATCTCTCCGTTCGGCCCCACACCGTTGAAGCCCAGCGCGGCCGAGTCCTTGGTCTGGCGCGACGACTTCAGCCCCCCCTTGCCTTCGAAGAGCGGGGCAGGCTGCTCGTCGGCTTTCTTCTGCTCGTCTGTTTTCTGCTCTTCCTTTGGCTGCTCCTTCTTCTTGCCTTTCTTCTCCTGCGGAAAAAAGGCGAATCCCAGCGAGGAGCAGGCGAGAAGCAGCGTCAGAAGAAGCGTCAGCGGGCGCGCGTGGCGTGGATTCATCAGTTCCTCTGGATTCCGTCCAACCCTTGCAGCTCGAAGACCAGGGTCTCTATCGTCTTGCCCTTCACCTTCACGCCGCCCAGCGGGCGGACCCGGGCTGCGTCCCCGAGCTGCTCCCGGGTGAAGTCGGAGATGACTATCGATGTCTTGAACTCCTTATTCAAGCCCTCCAGCCGCGAGGCCAGGTTTACCGGGTCGCCAATGACCGTGAACTCGATCTTCTTCCCGCTGCCCACGTTGCCGAAAATGACTTCGCCGGTGTTCAGGCCAATGCCGATAGCGATGGTGCGGCGCCCTTCGCCCTCCCAGCGCCGGTTGAGGTCCGCCAGCCGCTCCAGCATCTCCAGCGACGCCTGCGCCGCCAGCAGGGCGTGGTTCTTCCCCGGCGTGAATGCGCCCCAATAGGCCAGGATGCCGTCGCCGATGAACTTGTCCACGATGCCGTCGTACTTGAAGATGATCTCGGTCATGGCCGCCAGGTATTCGTTGAGTAGCCTGATGAGCTCCGTCGGGTCGGACGACTCCGTGAGCGTGGTGAAGTTGCGCACGTCGGAGAACAGGATGGTCAGCTCCTTCTTCTGCCCACCCAGCTCGACAGTCTCCAGGTTTTCGAGTACGTAATCCACCAGGGCCGGGGAGACGTAGCGGTCCAGCGTGCCGCGCGTGCGCCGCAATTCGCGCCCGGTGGTGGCGTAACGGATGGCGGCTGCGGAGACGTAGGAGAGCGCCAGCGCCGCCACCGGGGCCACCAGGGGCAGCCACAAGTGCGCGCGCGCAAACGCCAGATAGTTGCCTCCGGCATACCCCGCCAGGATCGCGGCCAGCGCCGCAGCGCCGCCCAGCGTGGAATGGATGCGCAGCAAGATCGCGGCGCCGGCGAAGGACAGCAGGAAAACCACGAGCGGCAGGAACCACGCGGGCGCAGGTTGCATGGCCTCGCCGTGCAGCAGGTTGTCGATGGCGGTGGCATGCGCGATGAAGCCGGGCGCAGCTTCGGCAAAGGGCATGGGATGGGCGTCGTAGATTCCCGTAGCACTGGCTCCCAGCAGCACGATCTTGTCGCGGAAGAACTCCGGCGGAAACCTTTCCACCTTCTCGTCCCATTGCCGTGGATAGATGGAAGCAATCACCTGCCACAGCGGGACGCGCCGGTAAACGAAGGCGTCGCCGTGCCAGAGCAGGAGCATACGGCCGGAAGCGTCCACGGGAAGGCGGTGGCTGTCGGGTAAAACCGCGCGGGACTCGCGGCGATAGCCGTCGTACTTCTTTCCTGAAGCCCCATCGGCGGCACGAGCCGCGAGCGACCGTACCTTCCCGCCGGGAATGGCAAACTCCAACGGAACCCGACGGATGGTGCCGTCGAGGTCGGGCGTGGAGTTGCTGCTGCCCAGTCCGGCGGCGGCCTGCGCCAGTTCGTCGAGGGGCACATTCAGCGCGGAGTTGGAGGGAGAGGCGGGCTCCGCTGGTCCTGCCGATGACGAGCGTCCCGTCTCGCGCTCGAGCAGCTTCCACTTTGTGGCAGAGGCGGCGGCAGCCTCCTCGGTGAGGTTCATCTCCGCTGGGCTGAAGGTGTAGGCGAGCACCACGTTGCCAGCTTGGTTCATCACGCGCGCAAACTCATCGTCTACTTCCGGACTCTCCTTGCCGCTAAACATGGCGTCGAAGACGATGACCTTGGGCTTGCCGCGCGCGGTGTAGCGCACCACCTCGGTCCACACACGGCGCGTCCACGGCCAGCGGCCCAGTTTGTCCTTCAGCTCATCGAAGCTGGCGTTGTCGATATCGATGATGACGATGCTCTTGTCGGCGCGCGCCGGATCCGCCGACCAGCGCACGCGGGCGTCGTACGCGCCGCTCTCCAGCCAGTCGAAGGCGCGCGTCCGCGAGAGTCCGAGCACCACCAGCGCGCAGACCAGCGCGGCCGCGAGGGCCGCTCGCTGGAAGGTCTTTTGCGTCTGGCTCCGATATCCCGAGGCCGACATGACCGCAAGAGGTTACAACATTCCGCGGCGTTGAAGGCGGCAGGGGACGTGGTTTAAGGTATGAGCCTCATGTTTGCCGAAGCCCTCAAACGCGTCGCCGAGGAGCGCCAGCTGCTCTCCCGCGCCGAAGCGCACGCGGTGATGGAGGAAATCCTCGCGGGCCGCGTCGCCGACGACCAGATCGCGGCCCTGCTCGTCGCCCTCGCCGACAAAGGCGAGACGGTGGAGGAGATCGTCGGCTTCGCCCAGGCTATCCGCGCCGCGGCCACGCCCTGGCCGGGAGCGCCTGCAGCGCCGCGCGCCGCCGATCTAGGGGACGAGATCGCCGCCGCCGTCGAACTCCCGCACCAATCTGTCCCCCTGCTCGACACCTGCGGCACCGGCGGCGATGCCGCCGTCACCTTCAACATCTCGACCGCCACGGCACTGGTGGCGGCGGGCGCGGGCGCGCGCGTGGCCAAGCACGGCAACCGCAGCGTCAGCTCCAAGTGCGGCTCGGCCGACGTGATGGAGGCGCTGGGCGTGAAGCTCGACCTGCCCCTGCCGCGCCTCGCGGCGTGTCTCGAGCAGGTGGGCATCGTCTTCCTCTTTGCGCCAGCCATGCACTCCGCCATGCAGCGCGTGCAGGCAGCGCGGCAACGGCTCCGCCGCCGCACCGTCTTCAACCTGTTGGGACCGCTCACCAATCCCGCGGGCGCCTCAGCGCAAGTGATCGGCGTCTATGCGGACGACCTGGTGGAGAAGCTGGCCGCGGCGCTGCGCGAGCTTGGCCTGCAGCGGGCCATGGTCGTCCACGGCCTCGACGGGCTGGACGAGATCAGCCTCTCCGCTCCCACCAAGATCGCGGAGCTGCGCGACGGAGAGATCCGCGTCTACGAGGTCACGCCGGAGGAGTTCGGCCTGAAACGCGTCAAGCCCGGCGACCTGGCCGGCGGCGACGCTGCCGTGAATGCCGCCATCGTGCGCGAAGTGCTGGGCGGCAGGATGTCACCGCGGCGAGACGTCGTGCGGCTGAACGCGGCGGCGGCGCTGGTGGTTGCCGGCATGGCGAAGACCATCGCCGAAGGCTTGTCGCTGGCGGCGCAGGCGATTGACTCAGGCGCAGCGCGCGCGAAGCTCGCGGCTCTTGTCGCCTTCACTTCCTCGCACTGAGCTCCCTCACCGCACCTCCACCTTCTGCATCCATTCGGCGACCTCCACCTTCCAGCCGAGCGCGGAGGTCATGGCCAACCGCAGTCGCGACGACGCTGCCGGCTCGCCGTGCACCAGGTAGGCGACCTGCGGCGCTTTCTTGAACGTCCCCAGCCACTCCAGCAGCTCGGGAGTGTCGGCGTGGTCGCTGAACTGTTCGAGCGCCGCCACCTGCGCGCGAATGGGAATCTCCTGCGAGAAGATGCGCACCGAAGCCGCGCCGCTCTTGACGATGGCGCCACGCGTTCCCGGCGCCTGGAAACCGATGAAGAGCACCAGATTGCGCGGGTCCGGCAGCCGATGCATCAGGTGATGCAAAACGCGCCCGCCGGTCGCCATCCCGCTCGAAGAAATGATCACCGCCGGATACGCCGAATCGTTCAGCTTCTTCGACTCTTCTGTTGTGCGGTCGAAAAAGAAGTCCTGCCACTCGAGCGGTGAGCCGAAGCGCGCGATCAGCTCGCGCGTGTGCGGGCTGAACTCCTCGGAGTACTTTAGGAAGACCTCCACCGCTTTAATCGCCATCGGACTGTCGGCGTGCACGGGGACGCGCGGGATCTCGCCCGCTTCCATCAGCTCCTTCAGCATGAAGAGGAATTTCTGCGTGCGCTCGACGGCGAAGGCGGGCACGACGACCGTGCCGCCGCGCTCCACCGCGGTGCGCACCAGCTTGGCCAGCTCCGGACGCGGGTCCGAAGTCGGATGCAGCCGGTTGCCATAGGTGGATTCCATCACCATGAGGTCGACGTTCTCGACCGTCTCCGGCCCCGAGACCACCACCTTGCCCGGCGCGGTCTCGGAGTCGTGCACTCGGCCGACGTCGCCGGTGAACAGCAGCGTGCGCGGGCCGGTTGGCGACTCGAGCGTCAACTCGACCATGGCCGAGCCCAGGATGTGCGCCGCGCGGTGAAAACGGAACGAGAGTCCGGGCGCGAGCGTCTTCGTCTCGCCGAAACCGACTGGCTGAAAGCGCGACAGGCTCTGCTCCGCCTGCTCGCGGGTGTAGAGCGGCAAGGCCGGCGAGTGTTTCGACGACTTGTTCTGATTGTGGAAATCGGCTTCTTCCTCCTGCAGGTGGCCCGAATCCGGCAGCAGGATGCTGCACAGGTCGATGGTCGCCGGCGTCGCATAGATGGGCCCGGCGAAGCCTTCCTGGATGAGCCGCGGGATCCAGCCCGAGTGGTCGAGGTGCGCATGCGTCAGGATGACGGCGTCGATCTCGCGCGCGGGAATGGGAGTGTCCTGCCAGTTGCGCTCGCGCCATTCCTTCAGTCCCTGGAAGAGTCCGCAATCGATCAGCGCCTGGAAGCCGCCGGTCGTCTGCCCCGGCGCCGCCGTGTTGATGAGATGCTTCGAGCCGGTGACCGTTCCCGCCGCGCCAAGAAATTGAATGTAGGGCATCCGTCCTCAGTTCTCAGAGCAGAGGAATTGTATTCGACCACAAAGCTTACTCCTGCTTTTCCGGCACGGGAGCAGAGTTGTTGCTTAAATCGGACTCCGGAACGCTGCCGTCGTTGACGCTGGCTTCCTTGGGCTTTTCGGGAATCAGCAGGTGGGCTACGCCCTTGCCATGGGCGGGGACAAGGACGCGCTCCGAAACCTGTCCGTGCTCGCCGCGCGCGAACACCGGGACCTCGGCGCCGGCGCCGCCCAGGTTCTCAACCGTTACGGTCACCCCGTAGGAGCCCTTGAGCGTTGGCCGTGAGTACACCGCGGCGACGCGGAAGTCGGGCAGCCCGCGGTCGCGGTACACCCAGTCGTCGAAAAACCACTCCAGGCTCTTCTTCGCCTCCGCCTCAGCCAGGGTTTGCAGGTAGGCGGGCGTTTTGTCGTCGGCGGCACGGTAGTTTTTGAGCGCGCGCTGGAGAGCAGCGTCACCCAGCAGGTCGCGCAGCATCCAAAAAACGTACATGGCCTTGGTGCGGTAGAAGACTGCATCCGCGGAGTTGATGAGCGACTGCGCCGCAGCGGGAGCTTCGGGCGCTGCGCTGGGGGCGGAAGGAGCCGTGGCCGTGGCTTCCGCCTCCACCAGCGCCGGGCGCTGTTTCTCCATGTAGGCGACCGCTGTAGCGCGGCCGCCCTGCCGTTCGACCGCAAGCGCCTGCGCGAAGTGCGCCGCGCCCTCCTCGATCCATAGTCGCGGAGAATCGAGCGCGGCGTGGGTGAGCGAGTGCGCCAGCGCCACTTCCAGCGACTTGCGCTCCGCTGCTCCCAGCGGAGCGAAGAGCACTGCGCCGCTTTCATACGGCTCCGCGTCCGGCTTGTCCAGCGCGACGATCCGGAGCTTCCCATGGAGCGGCCCGAACCAATCCGTCACCAGAGGCTCCACCGCCGGGACGACGCCGGCGTACTCTGCGGCAGTCTGCCGCTGGCCGGGGAGGTAGTCCACCTCCACCGGCGGCTGGCTCAAGGTCGAGTACTTCCCCACCGCAAACGCAGGGTTGGTGAAGCGCAGCGATGCGAACCGGTAACGCCGGCAGGCGGGACGGCCCTGTGCGGTGGTCCGGGCGCCCGCCGCCGGCGCAGGCGCCGGCTCGCCTGCCATTTCCTCTCCGTTCATCAGGGGCCAGGCCTCGTCGGGCGTGGGGACTTCATGCTGTACGCAGAAATTCATCCGCGCCTCGGACGTGGCGTGGCGCTCCTGCCAGCGCGCGATGGCTTCGAAAACCTCGTTGCCCTCGGAAAACGACGCGGCCTGGAGCGCCACCGGATACCACGCAACGTAACCCAGGCCGCGCACGGCGGTGAAGGAATCGCCGATCTGGTCCCAGTCATTGCGCGCGGCCAAGGCGGCGGGCGCTCCGATGCGCCGCAGCCGCGTGGAATCCGCGGGGATGATCCCCGCGTAGGCGGCCTCCAGCTCCACCGTCTGCCCCGGCGCAACCGGCTGCGGCAACGTCACCAGCGCTTCCGAGAGGCTGCCAGTGTGGTCCACGTCCGAGGTGTAGGACTGAGTGAGGAATTGCACCGGCTGGCCAGCGGCGCGGATCGAGGTCCAGTCCAGGCTGGAGGAGATCTGCAAAGTGGCAACGCGCTGCGGCTCCGCCGAGTCGTTCCGCAGAGTGATCCGTCCTTTGGCCTCCAGCCACTGGCGCGCGGGCGCCACCCGGACCTCCAGCTCGTAGCGGGTGAAGGTGAAGGCCTCGCGGTCCAGCGCGCGGGAAAAGACTGAACCGCAGAGAACGCAGAGCAGGCAGAGGGCGCGGAGAAGAGTCGTCAGTTGGCAGTTGCTAGTTTTCAGAAAGGCCTCTTCAAGGGTTACTCCGTAGCCTCCGTGCCTCCGTGTCTCCGTGGTGAATCGACCTTCCCAGCCCGTCGCTGGCGCGCCATCTCGTACATCACCACCGCCGCCGCCACCGAAACGTTAAGCGACGGCACCTTCCCCAACATGGGGATGGAGACCAGGAAGTCGCAGCGCTTGCGCACCAGTTCGTGCATGCCCTTGCCTTCGGCGCCCAGCACCAACGCGCAGTGCATCTTGTAGTCGAGCTGGTCGTAGGGCTGGGGCGCGCGCTCATCGAGCCCGACCGTCCACACGTCGCGCGACTTGAGCTCCTCGAGTGTGCGGGAGACGTTGGTCACGCGCGCAATCGGCAGGTGCTCGCTGGCGCCCGCGGAAACTTTAGCGACGGTGGCGGTCACGCCCACCGCTCGCCGCTCGGGAATCACCACGCCGTCGGCGCCGGCGGCGTCCGCCGTCCTGAGGATTGCGCCCAGGTTGTGCGGGTCTTCCACGCCGTCCAGGACGACCAGGAAGGCGTGCTCGCCGCGGCGGTGCGCCAGCACTTCCTCGATGTCGGAATAAGACTTGGCCGAGGCCACCGCCACCACCCCCTGATGTGCCGCGTTCCCCGCCAGCCGGTCCACTTGCTCGCGCGGCAGGAAGCGCACGGCCACGCCCGCGGCGCGGCAGTCCTCGACGATGCGCTGCACCCGCGAATCCTTCCGCTCCCGCGCCACGCCCACGTATTCGAAGGCCCGCCCGCGCGCCTTCAGCGCTTCTTCGACGGCGTGGATGCCGTAGATCACGTCCATAAGACAGAGTGTAATTGATTCATCGAGGGATTGAATGCGCGGCTGACGCTGCTCCGCTTTCGATCAGGCGGGCGAGGGACGGACTTCTGCTCAAGCCCAGAACCATCACCTCCGCGAGCAGGGCCACGGCCATGCCGCCCGCGATGTCCGAGGCGTAGTGGTAGCGGTCGTACACCGCGCCAATGCACAACAGGATCACCAGCGGCGTGAGCGCGGCGCCCAGCCGCCGCGCATATCGCCAGGCATAAATGAGGGCGACCACGGCAGCCGAGACGTGCGAGCTGGGAAAGGCGTTGCCGTGCACGCCTGCGTGCCTCTGGATCAGCAGCACCAGCCAGTGGAACGGACCTCCGGGCAGCGGGACCGTGTGCAGCGCAGCCAGGGTGTGCCTCGGCCCTTCGGTCGGGAGGGTGAGGAAGACGGCATAGCAGAGGAAGTAGCTGACCACGGTGGTGGCCATCAGGCGGTGAAAGGGAGCCTTCGCCGCGCGCCTGTAGAGGACGCCGCCTACGATCATGGTCAGCAGGAAATAGGAGAAGTAGCCGAGCTCCACCAGTTCGGTAAAAAGAGTCGAGGCAAAGCGGCTGAGCCAAACCGTGGGCGGAACCGAGAAGAGGCGCGCCTCCAGGCCGAGGAACCAGGCGTCCTGCCAGCCGTCGCGGACCAGGAAGGAGAGCCGGGCGACCTCTTCAAAGCACACGATGAAGATCAGCAGCGGATACCAGTCGTGCAGAAAGCGCGCCAGGCGCGAGCGAGCGGCGGTGAACATCAGCAGGGCGATGAAGAACAGGCACAGCACGTGTACGGCCAGATACTCCGGCCAGGCGGGAACGCGATGGCGCAACACGACGATCGCCAGCCCCAGGCCGATGAAGTATCCAAAGTAGAGCCGGTCAACGAAGTTGGCGCGGCTACAGAAGGACGAGCGGGCGGTGGCCATGGCGGAATCATTTTAGATTCACTCGCGGGGGCCGGCGTTGCCATTTGTTAGACTGAATAACTTCGGAGGCGCGAGTGGGAGACGTCTTCATCATTTCGGCCGTGCGCACGCCCATCGGCAAGTTCGGCGGCTCGCTGGCCTCGCTCACCGCCGTGGATATCGGCGTGGTCGCGGCCAAGGCCGCGCTGGAGCGCGCCGGGATCCGCGCCGAGCAGGTCGAAGAAACCATCTTCGGCAACGCGCGCCAGGCGGGCGGCGGGCCCAATCCCGCGCGGCAGGTTTCCATCCGCGCCGGCGTCCCCAAGGAAGTTCCGGCCTACACCGTCAATCAGGCGTGCGCCTCGGGGATGAAAGCCATCGCATTAGGCTTCGAAGAAATCCGCAACGGCGACCTGGAGTGCGTGCTCGCCGGCGGGACCGAATCCATGTCGCGCCTGCCCTACTATCTCGACGGCGCGCGCTGGGGATACCGCCTGGGCCATCAGGAGCTGGTGGACGGCATGTATCGCGACGGCTTTTTCTGTCCCATGTCGAAGATGGTGATGGGCGAGACCGCCGAGATCCTAGCCGAGCAGTACAAGATTGCGCGCGACGAGCAGGACCAGTTCGCGCTCTGCTCCCAGAAGCGCGCCGAGGCAGCCATCCAGGCGGGCCGGTTCGAGGCCGAGATCGCGCCGGTGACCATCGAGGGCAAGAAGGGCGCCACCGTCTTCAGCCGCGACGAGCACCCCTTCGTCGGCGTCACCATGGAAAAATTGGCCAAGCTCTCGCCTGTGTTTTCGAAGACCGGCAGCGTCACCGCCGGCAACTCCTCCGGCATCACCGACGGCGCCGCCGCTCTCGTGCTGGCCGGCGAAGCCTTGGTCAAGAAGAACAACCTGAAGCCGCTGGCCCGTGTGCTGGCGGTGACCTCGGCGGGCGTGGACCCGCGCACCATGGGCATCGGGCCGGTGCCGGCGCTCCGCAAGATGGAAGAGAAGCACGGCCTCAAGCTCTCGGGCTTCGACCTGATCGAGCTGAACGAGGCCTTCGCCGCGCAGGTGCTGGCCTGCGACCGCGAGCTGCACATGGACCGCGACAAGCTCAACGTCAACGGCGGCGCCATCGCCCTCGGCCATCCCATCGGCTGCACCGGCGCCCGCATTGCCGTGACCCTCATCCACGAGATGCTCAAGCGCAAGTCGAAGCGCGGCGTGGCCACGCTCTGCGTCTCCGGCGGCATGGGCGTGGCGTTGGCACTCGAATCCGCGTTATAGTGTCCTTTCCCAAGACCCTCCCTGGAGGCACCCATGCGTAGACACTGGCTTCTACTTTCCCTTCTTTTGGCCCTGGGAATCCCGGCGCTGGCGCAGCATGAGCACCATGCGACACCGGCTTCCGGCCAGCCCGCCATCTCCGACCCCGAGTCCACCGACTGGGTTCCGCCGGAGATCCTGGAGCGTCCGCTGCCCTTGCGCACGGGCCTCGGCCCGGTGCACGAAGCGGTGACCACCTCGTCCAAGGAAGCGCAGGCGTATTACGACCAGGGCATGGCGTACCTGCACTCTTACGTTTGGATCGAGGCGGCGCGTTCCTTCCACCAGGCGCTGCGGCTCGATCCGGAGATGGCCCTGGCCTACGTCGGCCTCAGCCGGACATATTCCGGCCTGACGGACCCGCAGGCGGCGCGCACCGCCATCCAGAAGGCGCGCGAGCACTTGACGCACGCCGCGGACTGGGAGAAGCAGCGTGTCGAGCTGCGCGCGCAGCAACTGGACGCCATCGCCGACCTCGACAACCAGGAGAAGCTCGCGGCCTACCGCCAGGCGATTGACGCCGCGCTGGTGAAGCGTCCCAAGGACATCGAGTTGCTGCTCATCCGCGGCAACGCCGAGGAGAGCCAGGCCAGTGGCCGCGGACAGCGCGGCTTGGCCACCGCCGTCGCCTTCTATGACCGCGTAGTCCAGCTGCAGCCCGACAATCCTGCCGCCCACCACTACCTGGTCCACAACTACGAGAGCCTGGGCAATCCGGAAGAAGCGGTGAAGCACGGCGAGATCTATGCGCGCGTCACACCCGCCATCGCGCACGCGCAGCACATGTACGGTCACGACCTGCAGAAGGTGAACCGCAACGACGAAGCCGTGCGGCAGTTCCAGAAGGCGGAAGACATCGAACAGGCCTACTACCGCGAAGAGCACATCGACGTGAAGTATGACTGGCACCACATCCACAACCTCGACCTGATGTCCATCTCCCGCGCCTACATGGGCCAGATGAAGCAGGCGGAGGAACTCTGGCGCCAGGCCTTCGCTGTGCCGCCCTCGGCTTCCCTGTGGGAGGGCTACCAGTCCAAGTGGCCGGAGTTCCTGCTGGAGCGCGGGCGCGCGCAGGAGGCGCTTGCAGCCGCCGAGAAGCTCGCCCACGGCCGCTGGCCGCTGGGCCGCACCATGGGACATATCCTCGCCGGCCGCGCCTACCTGCGCATGAATCAGATGGCGCAGGCGCAAGCCGAGCTGGACGCGGCGGAGAAGGAGTCCGCGAACATCGAAGAGGTCAGCGCCGAGCCGCTGCTCCCCCATCCGCGCCAGATGCCGGTATTCGAGATGAGCCTGCTGAAGGCTGAGCTTGCGCTCCGCTCCGGCAAGCCGGAAGGCGAGGCCGCGATCAAGCAGCTGCTCGACAAGGCGGGCGAGGGCTTCAACAACGCCGACGCCACCGCCGCGCTCTTCCTGATGCAACTGGTCGCGGAAGAGGCGCGCGGAATGCAGAAGTGGGATCTGGCCGCGCACGCCGCCGAGGCCATGCTGAAGTTCGACGCCAACTACGCCGGCGGACACTATGCCAAGGCCTGGGTGGCGGGACAGAAGGGCGACATGGCCACGGCGCGGACCGAGTTCCAGACCGCGGAGCGCCTCTGGGCCTCCGCCGACCCGGACCTCTACGAGCTCAGCCAAGTGCGGCAGCGCCTGGCGGCCATGCACACGGGCGGAGACCCAGCTTTGGCGCCGCACAAGGATTGACGCCCGGTAACGGCGGGCCCATACTGGAAAATCTGATCGAGCGCGAGGAAAGATGCCTCTCTCCGCAGTGATTGTCGACGACGAGCAGTTGGCGCGCGACGAGCTCGCCTTCCTGCTGAAGTCCGTGGGCGACGTGGACGTCGTGGCCCAGGGCAAGAACGGCATGGAGGCCGTCAGCCTCATCCGCGAGCACTCGCCCGACGTCGTCTTCCTCGACGTGCAGATGCCCGGCCTGGACGGCTTCGGCGTCATCAAGCGCCTGGTGGACCGCAAGGTGCCGCTGCCCCAAATCGTCTTTGCCACCGCCTTCGACCAGTACGCCGTCAAGGCCTTCGAGGTCAACGCGGTGGACTACCTGCTCAAGCCCTTCGACAAGAAGCGGGTCATCCTGTCGGTGCAGAGGGCGCGCAAGAACCTGCATTCGGACGCCGCGCCCGCCGAGCGTCTGGAATCGCTCATGAAGCTGCTCGAAGCCCAGAAGCCGCAGAACACCAAGGTACTGCTCAAATCGGCCGGGCGGCTCATCCTGGTGGACCAGAAAGACATCTGCTTCGCTTCCATCGAAGACGGCGTCATCACCATGGTCGCCGCCAGCTTGGATGGCCAGTCCAACTGCCGCACCCTCGAGGAGCTGCTGGCCTCGCTCGATCCCAACCTCTTCTGGCGCGCCCACAGGTCGTTCCTGGTGAACATCAACCGCATCAAGGAAGTGGTGCCCTGGTTCAAGTCCAGCTACCAGTTGCGCATGGACGACAAGAAGCAGACCGAAATCCCCGTATCCCGCGCGCAAACCAAGCGGCTGCGGGAGCTGTTCGGGCTGTAGCCTCTCCCCGGCGTATAATTTTCCATCGCCATGAAGGCCTTTGTTTACGTCTCCCTGAAGAAGACCGTGCTCGACCCCCAGGGCAAGACCATCCAGGGCGCCCTCCAGAAGATGGGGCACAAGGCGGTCGAGGACGTCCGCCAGGGCAAGTACTTCGAGTTGACCCTCGACGGCGGGCTGGACAAGACGGCGGCCGTGGCCGAGGTCGAGCGCATCGCGCGTGAGGTGCTCACCAACCCGGTGATCGAGGAATTCACGTACCGTATTGAGGACTGAGATCACCACGGAGACACGGAGCCAAGTCGATTTCTCTGTGTCTCCGTGCCTCCGTGGTGAATCCAATGGATGATAGGAAGTAACTCACCATGTGCGGCATCGTCGGATACGTCGGCAAGAAGCGGGTGGTCCCGGTCATCCTGGAGGGCCTGAAGCGCCTGGAGTACCGCGGGTATGACTCCGCCGGCATCGCCGTGGCGGGCAACGGCAAGGGCCTGCAGATCCGCCGGGCCGAGGGCAAGCTGCGCAACTTGGAAGAGGCCATCCGTCTCAAGCCGCTCGACGGCACCTACGGCATCGGGCACACGCGCTGGGCCACCCACGGCCGCCCCAGCGAAGAGAACGCGCATCCTCACCGCGACTGCACCGGCCAGGTGGTGGTCGTGCACAACGGCATCGTCGAGAACTACCTCACGCTCAAGAAGAAGCTGCGCGAGGAAGGCCACAAGTTCGTCACCGAGACCGATACCGAGGTCATCGCCCATCTGGTGGAAAAGTATCTGGTCGGCAAGAAGGACGGCCCCCAGAACCCGCTGGAAGAGGCGGTGCGCAAGACGGTGCGGGAGCTCACCGGCGTCTTCGCGCTGGCGGTGATCTCCGCCGACGAGCCCAACAAGATCGTGGCCGCGCGCAACGGGCCCCCGGCGGTCATCGGCCTGGGCAAGGACGAGTACTTCGTCGCCTCCGACATCCCCGCCATCCTCTACCACACCCGCGATGTTTTTTTCCTCGCCGACGGCGACCTGGCCGTCATCACCCCCTCGGGCGTGCAGCTCACCGACTTCCAGGGCCAGCCCATCGTGCGCCAGGTGCAGCACATCACCTGGGACCCCATCATGGCCGAGAAGGGCGGCTTCAAGCACTTCATGCTCAAGGAGATTTACGAGCAGCCGCGCGCGGTGCGTGATACCACCCTGGGCCGCGTCTCGCTCGATACCGGCAAGGTCTTCCTGGAGGAGATGGAAATCACCGAGGCCGAGTTCCGCTCCCTAAAGAAGGTGCACATCGCCGCCTGCGGTACTAGTTGGCACTCCGCGCTGGCCGGTAAGTTTATGATCGAGCGCCTGGCACGCGTCCCCGTCGAGGTGGATTACGCCAGCGAGTACCGTTACCGCGACCCCATCACCGCCGCCGACACCATCACCCTGCTCATCACCCAGTCCGGCGAGACGGCGGACACCATCGCCGCCCAGCGCGAAGCCAAGGCCAAAGGCTCCAAGACCCTGGCCATATGCAACGTGGTGGGCTCCATGATCGCCCGCGAGGCCCACGGCACCATCTACACCCACGCCGGACCGGAGATCGGCGTCGCCTCCACCAAGGCTTTCACAGCGCAGCTCACCGCGCTCTTCCTCTTCTCGCTCTATCTGGCCGAGATCCGAGGTGTGCTCACGGGGGAGCAGGCGAAGGTCCTGATTACCGAGCTCACCAAGCTTCCGGGCAAGCTCGAAGCGCTGCTGGCGCGCGACGAGGAGTGCGAGGACTTGGCCAAGGAATACTTCCGCGCCCAGGACTTCCTCTTCCTCGGCCGCGGCATCCACTACCCCATCGCCCTCGAAGGCGCGCTCAAGCTCAAGGAGATCTCCTACATCCACGCCGAGGGCTATCCCGCGGGCGAGATGAAGCACGGTCCCAATGCCCTCATTGACGAGAACCTGCCAGTGGTGGTGCTGGCCACGCGCGACGAGGCCGACCCCGGCTCCATGGTGCGCTACGAGAAGACCCTGTCGAACATCAGGGAAGTGAAGGCGCGCTCGGGGACTGTGATCGCTATCGCCACCGAGGGCGATGAGGAGATCCGCGAGTCGGTGGACCGCGTCATCCACGTTCCGCCCGCGCCGGAGCTGCTGCTGCCTATTCTGGAGATCGTGCCCTTGCAGCTGTTGGCCTACCACATCGCCGTCCGCCGCGGCTGCGACGTGGACCAGCCCAGAAACCTCGCCAAGTCAGTAACGGTGGAGTAGTACCGCCGGCGTCTCGTCGGCTGCCGCGGGGGCATCCCGCCCTCGCTACCCCTTCGCCGCCTTCCGCTGTTCCGTGACATGGTGCATCACGCGCTGCGCCAGCAGCGCCAGGATTCCCACCATGGTCATGAACGAGCCGGCCAGGCCCATGGCCAGGTGGTCGAGCGTCGGCACCTTGCCCTCGGACTCCTTCCATGCCAAGGTGACTGCCACCGCGCCGGCGCCCACCGCCACTCCCGCCAGGAAGCGCCACAGCATGGCCTCGCGATGGGTCTCGCCACCGGAGACCGAGTGCAGCACCCTCCCCGCCAGAAAGCCGGAGATTCCGGCCAGCATCACGAACGAGGCGGCAAGGCCAATAGCCAGCGCCGACGGGTCCGCGTAGACCACGCCGTAGAGCTTTACAGTGGCGAGGAGCAGCGCGCCGCCGCCAGCGATGGCCGTCGCTCCCATCGCCTGCCAAACCCGCGCCTCACCTGAAGTCGTCATAGCCAGCCTCCTGAAATTCGAGCGGAGTGTACCCCCCTGGTCCACCGGGCGCAAGTCATTGATTTTCAAGCCATTCCTTGCCAGCTAAACATGATTGCATCTTATTGATTCAAAGCCACATCCAATAAGTTGACAACAAAGCACTCAAGTTTTATAGTAGTGCCTTCCCTTAATCAGGAGGAAGTTTCCAATGGGCAAAATCATAGGCATTGATTTGGGCACCACCAACTCGGTCGTCGCGGTGATGGAAGGCGGCGAACCCAAGGTGATTGCCAATGAAGAAGGGGGCCGCACCACGCCCTCGGTAGTGGGCTTCACCAAGACCGGCGAGCGGCTGGTGGGACAGGTGGCCAAGCGCCAGGCCATCACCAACCCGGAGAACACGATTTACTCCATTAAGCGCTTCATGGGACGCCGCTACGACGAAGTGAACGAAGAGATGAAGATGGTCCCCTTCAAGGTGAAGCAGTCGGGCGATCACGTGGCGGTGACGGCGCAAGGCAAGGACTACACCCCGCCGGAGATCTCCGCTCTAATCCTGCAGAAGCTGAAGAAGGCGGCCGAGGACTACCTGGGCACGTCCGTGACCGAGGCGGTCATCACCACCCCGGCCTACTTCAACGACTCGCAGCGCCAGGCCACCAAGGATGCCGGCAAGATCGCGGGCCTCGAAGTAATG
>DASYVL010000153.1 GCA_035937135.1 Terriglobales bacterium | reverse complement strand
AATGCGCGTCTGCGCGCCCACCGGAAAGCTGGACTGAGTCTGCTTGATCTCCCGCGGCTGAGGCAGCAGGTGCAGCTCCTGCGCGGACACCACCGCGCAAAGCGCGAGCAGGGAAGCGCAGAGGACGACCTTGGACCAGCCCTGGGATTGCATGCCTACATCGCCTTCAGCAGCGCCAGCCAGCGCTGCCAGGCTTCGGCGCGGGTCTTCTGGTTGGCCGCCGCCCGCTCGCGCGCCTTCTTGGCCTCCGCATCCTCGCCGGTGTTTGCTATCGCCGCATCGTTGGCCGGATCTTCACCGGCTCGCATAAAGCCGTGCCCGGCGCCCTCGTAGGTCACTGGATCGTACTTCCTGCCAGCCTTCTTCATTGCTTCGATGGTGTCAGGAACGGTGGCCCCGATGCGGGCATCGTCGCCCGCATAAAAGCCATACACCGGCGCCGTGATGCTGCCGACCTCCTTGGGAGGAGGGCCATAAAAAACGAACGCCGCGCTCAGGTCTTTGCGGCTGGTAGCGAAGCGGAACGACTGCCCGCCTCCCCAGCAGAAGCCGGTCACCGCCAGCTTGCCGCTGGCCGCCGGAAGCCCCCGGGCGTAATCGGCCACCGCGTTCAAGTCCGCGATCACCTGGTCGGGGTCAAGCTTGGAATTGGCTTCGCGGGCCGCGTCCACGCTGGGGAAGTCGCTGCTCTTGCCGCCATTCGGTCCCATGCCGGAAAGGAAGTCGGGAGCGATGGCGATGTAGCCGTTGGCGGCCAGCTGGTCGGCCACGCCACGCGCCCAGTCGCTGAGCCCGAAAATCTCATGGATCACGATCACCACCGGCGCCTTCTGCTTGGATTCGGGATAAACAACAAAAGCCTGCACCGTGCGGTTGCCATGCTTGATCTGGACCCACTCGCCATGCCTCGGAGACTTTTCCAGCTTCCGTTTCGCCCACTCTTGCGCCCCAGCCAACGGAAGCCAGAGCAACACAACTATCCACAGAGCAATCGCCTTTGTTCTCATAAGAGAAAGAGTCTATCAGGAGAAGGTGACGGCGCCTCGCAGTCCTCCTTGGTCCTCGCAACTGACTGATTAAGCGAGTAGCTCTCGATCGCTTCCTTAGCACGAAGCGTGTGGCACAGAGCCTGCCCTGAGCGTAGTCAAAGGGCGTCCTCGCCTGTGCAAATCACCCAATCACCCGATGACCCGATCACCGGATCTTGTCTGTCATCCTGAGCCCGCCGCAGGCGGGCGAAGGACCTGGCGTTTGCCTTTGATTTTGACTCTGATTTTCAATCACCCGATGACCCGATGGCCCGATAGCCCGATAGCTTGTCTTTCCCCCTCCCATCGTTTATCGTTCTTCCCCCAGCCATGGCCGTAGATCACCAGCGCACCCAGCACCTGTTCAAGCGGCTCAGCCAGCTCCTGGGCCAAAATGCCACCGGCCGCATCCCGAGGCGGTGCATGACCTGCGCACCATCTCCCGTCGGGTCGAGGCGCTGCTCGACACCCTCTCCACCGAGCCCGACCGCAACCAGCGCAAGCTCGTGCGGCGCTTGAAGCGGCTGCGCCGCCGCGCCGGCCGCGTCCGCGATATCGACGTCCAGATCATCGCCCTGCGTACCTTGAAGATCGGCCGCGACTCCGGCCGCAAGACTCAGCTCGCCCGCCACCTCAACGACCGCCGCTCCCGGCGCGAACGCAAGCTCCAGAAGGCCCTCGATCCCGAGACCGTACGCGATCTCCGCCGCCGCCTCACCCGCGTGCAGAAAGCTGTCTTGGCGCCTCCGCTGGTTCCCCGGCCGACAGCCGCTGCGAAGGCAACCCCTGCGGCTTCCATCAAGCCTCCGCAGAGGGAAGAAGTCCAGCCCGTCTCGCTGGCCCTCAGGATGTTCGCCACCGTTGCCAAGCAGCAGGGGGCCTTCACCGAAGCCACGCTGCACCGCTTTCGCAACCGGTGCAAGCGCGTCCGCTACGTGGCGGAGATTGCCGGAGACGACCCTGACGCCAAGCGCATCGTCAACCAGATCAAGCGCATGCAGGACGCCATCGGCGACTGGCACGACTGGTTCACCCTTACCCAGACCGCCCAGAAGCTCTTCGCCGAACCCGTGGATAGCGCCCTGCTCGCCGCCCTGCGCAACGTCACCCGCGCCAAGTTCATGGAGGCCACGCGCCACGCCTCCGACCTCAAGCGCAGCCTCTTGGGCCGCGCCCAGGCCGCCGCCAGAGCCCCCGCTCTCAAGGCCGCCAGCCCCGCCAAAGCTCCGGTCGCGAGTAAGACGGCTCCGCATCGCGCCCGCCCGCGCCCTCAGGTCCGCCGCGCCCCCGTTAAGCCCAAGGCTGCTGCTCCTCCACCCCCGCCCGTTGCGCCCGAGGCGGCTCCTCCCGCTCCCGAGGGTCTCCACCCTCACAACTTTCCTGTTGACAAAACTCCAGGGTCGAGCTAACATATTAGCTAGTTAGTTTAGCTGTTTGATAATCTTTCCCGCCGGCGTGGCACTTGCCCGGTAAGTTCTTTGTTTTCAAAGAGTCGTATCTGGCCTCGGATACCCGACGGATCCGAACGTATTTTTGTCCGTAAGTCATTGATTCCATTACTGGGTGGTGGGGGGCCTGACAGTTTTCCATAGGTCCGCAGTAGGAGTCCGTGTCTCTAGAGGTTCGCAGCCTTGTGACCTTCGGCTCCGCTGCGGCATACTAGAAGGGTTCCCCCGGCGGCTGGCCATGACCCGTATCTCCCTCGAAAATCCCGCGTTCTACATCAACCGCGAGGTCTCCTGGCTGGCCTTCAACCAGCGGGTGCTGGAGGAGGCCGAGGACGATCGCAACCCCCTGCTCGAGCGGGTCAAGTTCCTCTCGATCGCCGCCTCCAACCTCGACGAATTCTTCGAAGTCCGGGTCGCCGGCCTGTTGCAGCGCATCGAGGATGGCTACTCCGAAACCGGTCCCGACGGCATGCCGCCCATCGAGGAGCGCGACCTGGTAGCCCGCCTGATCCACGACGCGGTCGAGAGCCAGTACCGCTGCTGGAGCCAGAAGCTGCGCCCGGCGCTAGCGGAGAAGGGAATCCGCGTCCTGGGCCTGCACGAGCTCGATCCCGCGGCCCAGGCCTTCGTCGCCGAGTACTGCCAGCGCGAGCTCGACCCGCTGCTCACGCCCATCACCGTAGACCCGGCGCATCCCTTTCCGCGGGTCATCAACAAGGCCCTCTGTCTGGCGTTCCTATTGCGCCGCCGCCGCCGCGCCTCTTCGAACTACATGGGCGTGGTCACGGTGCCTCGCGCTCTGCCGCGCCTGGTGCGGTTGCCCGCGAACGGCGAGAGCAGCGACTACATCGCCCTGGCCGACCTGGTCGCCCTGCACGCTGCGGACATGTACCGCGGCTACGACATCGTCTCCGCCGCCGCCTTCCGCGTCACCCGCAACAGCATCCTCTACCTGCAGGAGGAAGAGTCGCGCAACCTGCTGGAATCGGTGCGCACCGAGCTCCACAACCGCCGCAGGGGCGACGCCGTCCGCCTGGAGATCGAGGCCGACGCCGATCCGGAGATCGTCGAGCGCCTGCGCTCCAACTTCGAACTCGAGCCCTGGCAGGTTTTCCCCACCGACGGCCCCGTCAACCTCTCCCGCCTGATGCACCTGTACCAGCAGGAGCAGAGTCCGGAGCTGAAGTTCCGGAACTTCGTTCCTCGCGAGCTGCACCTCACCGCCAAGTCGCGCGACCTGTTCGAGGAGCTGCGCGCGCACGACATCCTGCTGCACCATCCCTACGACGCCTACGACGCCGTGGTCTCCTTTATCGAGGCCGCCGCCCGCGATGAGAACGTGCTTTCCATCAAGCAGACCCTCTACCGCACCAGCGAGGATTCGCCCATCATCCGCGCCCTCATCGAGGCCGCCGCCAACAAGGAAGTCAGCGTGGTGGTGGAGGTGAAGGCCCGCTTCGACGAAGCCACCAACATCCGCTGGGCGCGCAGTCTGGAGGACGCCGGCGTGCAGGTCTTCCACGGCCTGGTCGGCCTCAAGACCCACTGCAAGCTCGCCTTGCTGGTCCGCCGCGATCCCGACGGCGTCACCCGCCGCTACGCCCACCTCGGCACCGGCAACTACAATCCCACCACCGCGCGCTTCTACACCGACTTGAGCCTGCTGACCGCCGATGAGGCGATCACCTCCGCGGTGCACGGGGTCTTCAACTTCCTTACCGCCTACGCCGAGCGTCCCGAGTATGAGCCGCTACTGGTCTCGCCACTCGATCTGGCGGAGAAGTCGCTCAGCCTGGTGGCCCGCGAGGCCCAGCACGCCGCCCACGGCCGCCCCGCCCGCATCATCGCCAAGATGAACGCGCTGCTCGACAAGAACATCATCCAGGGGCTCTACCGCGCCTCGCAGGCGGGCGTGGAGATCGACCTCATCATCCGCGGCATGTGCGCGCTGCGTCCCGGCATCCCCGGCGTGAGCGAGCGCATCCGCGTGCGCAGCGTGGTGGGACGCATGCTGGAGCACAGCCGCATCTTCTACTTCGCCAACGGCGGCCAGGAGGAGGTCTACCTCTCGAGCGCCGACTGGATGCCGCGCAACCTCTACGAGCGCGTGGAGATGATGTTCCCGTTGCGCGATGCCATGGCGCGCCAGCGCGTCCTGCACGAGATGCTCGAGGCCTATCTCGCCGACACCCTCAAGTCGCGCCTGCTGCAGTCCGACGGCAGCTACACCCGCCCGCCGCGGCCGCGGGGCACCCGCGGCTTCGACGCCCAGGAGTTCCTCATCGGCCTGGCCGAGGGCAAGCAAACCCTGCAGGCGCTGGCCCCCAAGGCGCGCAAACCGCGCGTCGCCAGGCCGCGCACCGCCCAGGTGTCCGCCCACCCGGAGGCAGGTAAAGTTCCCGGTCCCAAGCCGGAGAGCGAGTCATGATCGTTTACTTCCTGCGCCACGCCAGCGCCGGGCAGAGCAAGAGCGACCCGGTGAAGGACGAAAAGCGCGCCCTCGATGAGGATGGCATCGAGCAGTGCGGCTACATCGGGCGCGCCCTGGCCGCGCTGGACGTGCACGTGGATGTCCTCATCTCCAGCCCCTTGAAGCGCGCCTCGCAGACCGCCTCCCTCGTCGGCAACGAGATGGGGCACGAGGGCAAGCTGGTGATTGACCGCGCGCTGCTGCCCGAAGCTGCGTTCCAGGCCTTCCGCGATCTGCTCAACCGCCACGCCAAGCAGGAAGCCATCCTGGTGGTCGGCCACAATCCCAGCATGAGTGAGTTCCTGGGCAAGCTGATCGGCGACGGCACCGAGGCTTCCATCGATTTGAAGAAGGGCGCGGTGGCCAAGGTGGAAGTGGACCGCAAGATGGCCGCGCTCCACTGGTGCCTTACGCCCAAGGTGGTGCGCACCATTTACGAGAGCGCGGCAGCGAGTTCCCGCCCGAAGACTTCACGGAAATAGCCGCGCTCTTTTTCTAGCGCCCACAGCTCCAGGTCGGCTTCCGCGCGCCGCCGGCTCTTGAGCGTCAGCAGGACGCGGCTGCCCTTCACCTTGGCGCGCACGAGCTTCACCGCGCTGCGCCGTCCCTGGTCGAGCGCCGCCGCCAGCCGCAGCAGCACCACCGCGCGCCGCACCTTTTCGCGGTCGCTCACCGGAAGCATCTTGAGGGCGCGGTCCCGGGTCGAAGGCCGCGACTTGCCCAGATAACGCGCGATGGCCGCAATCAGCCGCCGCTGTGCCTGCGTGTATCCGAAGATCTCCGAGTGGGCGATGAGGTAATACGTGTGGCGGTGACGCCCCGCGCGGTTCACATATCCGCCCACCTCGTGCAGCATGGCCGCGGCCGTGAGCCACTCCTCATACTCCGCGGGAAGCTGGTGCAACTCGCGCAGCTCGCTGAAGAGTTCGAGCGCGCGCTCCCGCACCTGCTGCGCGTGCTCCGCGTCCGCCTGGTAGCGCGCGCCCAGGGCCACCAGCGCGTCGCGCCGGTCGGATTCGATCTGCCGCCGCGAGCGCGTGCGCCGGTCGTGCTCGGACGCCATCTCCGCCAGCAGGCCGTCGCGCAGTCCCAGCGGCGAATAGCGGAAGCCGGGAAGCCCGCAGCGCTCCATCACCTCGGCGAAGACGGTCGCGCCTGCCACGATGATCTCCGTCCGCTTCGTCCCGATGCCGGGAAGCCGTTGGCGCTCTTCCAGCGTCAGCTTGGACAGCTTGGCCGCCATCTTGATCGTGGCCCGGCGCGAAACCAAGATGCTGCCTGGCCGCTTGCCCTGCGCGCGCCGGCGGTTCTCCGCGAGCGCCGCCGCCGTGCCTGAAGTGGCGATCATGCGGTGCGCGTGCGCCGCCACGATGGACGCCGCGATGCGCCCTACCTCCTCGGCGATGAACTTGCGCATGCGCGCCAGCTCCTTCTTCTTGGGCGGATCGTGGCGCAGGAACTCGCGGGTCAGGCGCACCGCGCCCAGCGGCAGGCTCACCATCTCCTTGATGTGCCCTTTGCGCGAGACGGTGAGCTCGCAGCTTCCGCCCCCCAGGTCCATCAGCAGGACGGGCGAGGGGCTCAGGCGGGAGTTGGAGAGGATTGCCAGGTGGATAAGCCGCGCTTCGTCGAGGCCGGTGACCACCTCGACGTTCCATCCGGTCGCGGCCCGCACCCACTCGCGGAAGGACTGCGAGTTGCGCGCGTCACGCAAGGCGCTGGTGGCGACCACCCGCACCCGGTCGGCGCCGTGCTTCTGCGCCGCGCGGTGGAAACGCTGCAGCACCTTGATGGTGTGAGCCATGGCCGCGGGCGCCAGCAGCCCGCCGCCGAAGACGGCCTCGCCCAGCCGCGTCACCTCGCGATCCTCGAAGAGCGTCTGCAGCCGGCGACGCACCAGGCGCGCGACCTTCAGCCGCACCGAGTTCGAGCCGATATCAACCGCGGCAAAGATGGGCATGGGAGGCTGGCTTGCGCCTCACTTCGGCGGCGCGGAGTCGTTGGAGCCGAGTTTCGCCGGCTCCGATTCTAGGTGTTGTTCCTTGAGCACGGGAGAGTCGGCGGTTGCGGGCTTCTCGTCCTCGTAGCGGATGACGCCGCCGGCGTCGGTGTAGAAGGCGCGGTGGGTGGAGTCGAACTGCTTGGGCGTGAGCGTGATGGAGAAGCCGCCCTTGCCGCCGCCGAAGCTGACCTGGTAGTCGCCGCGGTCGGTTTTGACCATGCGCTTGGTGAAGGAGCCAGAGCCCACCAGGGCGTAGAGCGAGCCGGCGTAGTGGCCCCGCTTCTGTCTGTACATGCGCTGGGCATAGAGCACGGTGCGGATGTATCCCAGGGCAGAGGCCTCGGCCTCGGAGCGCGCCGGATCGCCGGGGAACTTGGCCTTGTAGGGCATGGGAGGAGCTTGCGCGGCGGCCAGAACCGCCAGCGCCGCTGCCATCACCAGTTGTCGGAAGATCAATCGCTTCATTCCACACCGCCGGGATGGGATCGGTTGCAAGCAGATTCTAGCTTTTCCTGAGCGCCAAATGAAGATATCCTGTGGCGCGCACCCGGAGGAGTCCCTGAAAGACATGACCGCAGCCGCTTCCAAGAAGCAGAAGATCCACGTGGCGGTGATCGAGAGCGACCCGCTACGCTTCATCGGCTTCCGCTCGCTGTTCGAGAACGAGCCTGAGCTGGAGCTGGTGGCCGCGTCGCTGGCCGAGGTGACGGCGAGTCCCACGGTGGACGTGGTGCTGCTGGGCAGTCGCAACGAGCGCAACCTGTTCGACATCATGGCGGGCATGAAGGCGGCGCGCCCCGGGCTGCGCATCATCGTCACCGGCTCAGGCATGGACGACGAGACCATCCTGAAGTCGCTGGCCGCGGGCGCCAAGGGCTACGTGGACGAGGCCGCCTCGCCCGCCGAGTTCACCACGGCCATCCGCATCGTCCACCAGGGCTCGGTGTGGGCGCCGCGGCGTGTGCTCTCCATCTTCATCGAGCGCGTGACCTCCTCGCCCGGGCGCATCTTTCCCGCCGGGCGCGTCACCTTCACCGACCGCGAGAAAGAAGTCCTGGAGCTGCTGGTGGTGGGCAGCTCCAACAAGGAGATTGGCGCCGCCATGGGCATTGAGGAGCGCACCGTCAAGGCCCACGTGGCCAAGCTCATGCGCAAGGTCGGAGTGCAGAACCGCATCGCGCTCTCCGTCCACGCCATCACCCACAACATGGTCAGCGCGAAGTAGCACCTTTGGGGGTTACTTTCGGGCATTGTCCGTTCCGGCATACCTCGAACGCACCTTTCGTGACCTTGTGCGTTGCCAGCCCGCAAGGCAAACTGTCCTCACCTACCACAGAACCTGGGAGACGGGGGTTGGGACCGGTAACGAGGGTCACCGGTTCCAACCCTTTTCAACTTTCTGGCATACTCAGGTCGCAAGCATTCCCAAAAACAGCTTCTCGCATCTAAAATTTCCAGATAAGGTTTACCGCTAACGGTTCACCGTTACGGCTTGCCCCTTCACTTTTTCCTTCTTACTTTTTCCTTCAGTGTTTGTGGGTGGGGAGCTTGGTCTCGCCGGGCTTGGCGGCCTTCTCCATCTCCTTGTGCTCCAGTTCCTGGTGCTCGCTTTCGCCCTCGGTGTAGACCTTGGGGGCGCCCAGGCTGCCCGGCGCGGGCAGATGGCGCATGAAGCAAACGAGCTTCCACATCTCATCGTCGTCTAGCATGCCCTTCCATCCCGGCATGCCGGAAGGCGCGATGCCGTTCTCGATGATCCACTTGAGCTGGCCGTCGGTGTACTCCTGAATATCCTTTTCGGCGAGGTCGGGCACGGGCGGGTCCATCATGGCGGCAAAGGGGACGCCGGTGGCGTGGCCGTCGAGGCCATGGCAGACCTGGCAGTGGTGCTGGAAGTGCTCCGCGCCCTCTTTGATGGAGGCGTCGGTGTACGGCGCGGGATTCTTCCAGTCCTTGCCGCCGATGGTGACCTGCCTCTTGACGTGCCGCATCATCCCGGTTTCCATGTTGCCGGGCTTGCCGGCGGCGCAGCCGGCCAGCGCCAGCAACGCGGCCACGGGAACGAGAAGAAGCAGGTTCTTCATGGATGACTCCTTGGGTCTCAATCAAGCCTTTCCTCAGTACGATGCAGGCCAGCGGGAAAGATTACCCCGATTCCCGGTTTGACAACAATTTTGCCGCGATGCTACCGTCCGCCGCGGATGCGACATCGCCTGGAGTACGCCCCGGTATGGCTGCTGGTGCAGGGGATCGGCCTGCTGCCCCGACCCTTGGCGCGGGCGTTGGGCATCGCCCTGGGGCGGCTGGTGTATCTGCTGCACGGGAGGCTACGGCGCGTGGGCAGGCGCAACCTGGAGCTTGCCTTCCCGGAAAAAAGTGCCGCCGAGCGCCAACGCATCCTGAAGGGGCTATTCACCGCCCTGGGACGCCAGTTGGCCGAGTTCTGCCTGTTTCCTCGCTACAGCAAGGAGAACGTGGAGCGGGTCGCCGTCTATCAGGGATTGGAGAATCTCGAGGCGGCGCGGCAGCGCGGCAAGGGCGTCATCTTTCTGACAGCGCACCTGGGGGGATGGGAGATCGGGTCGTTCGTCCACTCGCTCAACGGGAATCCGCTGCACGTGGTGGTGCGCGCGCTCGACAACCCCTATCTCGACCGACTGGTGGACCGGTACCGCTGCCTGCACGGCAACACCACCTTCGACAAGCAGGACTTCGCGCGCGGCCTGCTGGGCGCGCTCAAGGCGGGGGAGACGGTGGGCATCCTGATGGACCAGAACATGACGCCGCCGCAGGGCGTGTTTGTGGATTTCTTCGGCAGGGCGGCGTGCACGGCCTCGGGAGTGGCGCGAGTGGCGCTGCGCACCGACGCCGCGGTGGTTCCGGCGTTCACCCTGTGGGACAGGGCGCTGGGGAAGTACCGCGTGCAGTTCGATCCGGCCCTGGAACTGGTGCGCAGCGGCGACGAGGAAGCGGATGCCATCAGCAATACCGCTGCTTTCACCAAGGTCATCGAGAGCTACGCGCGGCAGTATCCCGAGCAGTGGCTGTGGGTGCACCGGCGGTGGAAGACCAGGCCGGAGGGCGAGGGATCGGTGTACTGAGATCGAGCAGTCCGCACTCAGCATCCAGCCATCAGGTTAGAATTCGAGTCGAGGTTTGGCGGCAATGAAGCATTCGCTGGCAAAGATCGCGAAGGCGGCGGGCGCGCGGGTGATGGGGGACGGAACGCGCGAGGTAGGCGGCATCTCGAGCATCGAGTCGGCGACCGCGGACGACGTAGTCTTCGTGGAAGACGAGCGCCGGTTGCAAGAGGCGCTCCAGTCGGCAGCGGGCGCGGTCATCGCCGGGGAGTTCGCGGCGAATGCCAAGACGGCAAAGCCGCTGCTGGTGGCGAAGCAGCCGCGGCTGGCCTTCCTCCGCGCGGCGCGGATACTCCGGCCGTCGCGCGGGCAGGCTTATCCGGGCGTGCACTCGACCGCCATCGTGCCCAACTCGGTCAAAGTAGGGAAGCGCGTCTCCGTCGGCCCGCATGCCGTTGTCGGCGAGAGTGTGGAGATCGGCGAGGGGACGCGTATCGGACCGGGCGTGTCCATCGGGGCGCAGGTGAGGATCGGCGCCGACTGCTACCTGGACGCGAACGTCACCGTCTACGCCGGCACCGAGATCGGCAACCGCGTGATCGTGCTGGCGGGCGCGGTGCTGGGCAGCGACGGCTTTGGTTACGTCCGCGACCCGGAGAGCGGGCGGTACGAGAAGTTCCCGCAGGTGGGAAAGCTGGTGATCGGCGACGACGTGGAGATCGGCGCCAACTCTACCATCGACCGCGGCGCGCTGGACGCGACCGTCCTCGCGCGCGGGGTGAAGATCGACAATCTGGTGCACGTAGGCCACAACGTGCGCATCGGGGAGAACGTGGTCATCGCCGCCCAGACCGGGATCTCCGGCAGCTCGGTGATCGAGAAAGACGCGGTGGTGGGCGGACAGGTGGGCATCGGCGACCACGCCCGCATCGAGGAGGGCGTGATCCTGGGCTCCGGGTCCGGGGTGCTCAGCAAGAAGATCGTCCGTGGCAAGGGCGTGGTCTTCTGGGGCCGGCCGGCGCGGCCGCTTCAGGAATATTTGAAGGAGCTGGCGGCGCTGGCGCGGCTGGGGAAGAAAGAGAAGTAAGCGGCATGGCGCTGGTGGTGGTGGGCGGGCACTCGCGCAACGTGGGCAAGACCAGCGTGGTGGCGGGGCTGATCGCGGCGCTCCAGGAGCGCGACTGGACCGCGGTCAAGATCACGCAGTACGGCCACGGCATGTGCTCGGTGAACGGGGAATCCTGCGGCTGCGCGGTGGACGAGCACACCTTCGCCATCACCGAGGAGCGCGACCGCGCGGGCGCGAGCGACACCTCGCGCTTTCTGGCGGCGGGGGCGCGGCGCTCGCTGTGGGTGCGCACCAAGCAGGGGCGGCTGGCCGAGGCCATGCCGGAGCTGCGCCGCGAGATCTCCGGCGCCGCGAACGTCATCTTGGAATCGAACAGCGTGATGAAGTTTCTGCGTCCCGACCTCTACCTCACCGTGCTCGATCCGGAGACCGCTGACTTCAAGGAATCGGCGCGCGAGTTTCTCGACTTGGCCAGCGCCGTGCTCCTGCATGCGCCCGCGGGGGAGCCCGCGTGGAGTGAGGTCTCGCTGAAGCCGGCGGCGGGCAAGCCACGTTTCCACATCCATCCGCCAAATTACGTTCCGGACGAACTCGTGGAGTTTGTCCGGGCGAAACTCCAGAGTTGAAATCGCGCTGCTGGCCGGCGCAGCTACTTGGGGCCGGTGATGGGCGGCTCCTCCGGTCCCTTCTCCTCCTGCTCTTTCGACTGCTTGTCCGGCGCGGACTCGGAAACAATGCCGGGCGCGGTGGGAGGCGGCTCAGGCGCGGGCAGCTTCTGGCCGAAGCGCTTGTCGGTGACGCCGCGGCCCAGGCGCTTCATGATCTCGTCGCGCTCGGGGCCGAAGAGGTCGCGCGCCAGGCGGGTGAGGGCGAGGCTGAGGATGTCCGAGTGGTGGACCTTCCCCATCTCCGGGTTGCGGGTCAGGTCGAGCCAGATGCGGTGAGTGAGGTAGATGTCCTCGGTCTTGAGGTCGGGAGTGTGCGGGCCCATGCGGAAGATTTCGGCGGTCATGTCCGGCCGGACGACCTGCAGCACGAACTGGCCCTTGGGCTCGGGCATGGCCTCCCAGGCGCGACCCATGCGGAAGGCCTGCTCCAGCGCCGGCATCTTGCTGGAAAGCCCGGCGACCACGGCGGAAGACTCAAGCGAGTTGGCGGTCTGGGAAATGGCAGTCCAGATATCGCGCGCCGGCACCACCAGCAGCGAGATGTGCTTGCCGAAACCTTCGGCCACCGAGGTCGCACGGGTGAACAGGAGCTGCTCGTACTCGCTGAAGATCTGCTCGGTGGAAAGGCCGTATTCGCCGGCGCCCGACTCCGGCACCATGCGCGCCGCCAGCACCACCACGTCCTGCTCCTTGGTGTCAGTGCGTTCCAGGGCCCATTTCAGATGGTTCAGGGTGTTGTAGTCGCGCACCGTCACCAGGATGTTGCCGGGACGGATGCCCAGGCTTTCGCGCTGTACGGTCTCTTCCTGCTGCAGTTGAAAGTGGTCCATCATCTGGTGCTGGCTGTGGGCCATCTTGCGGCGGTTGATCTGCTCGGAAACCACGAAGATGGTGAAAAACACGCCGGTGAAGATGATGCCGGAGATGGTGGCCACCGACTTGGTGAACAGATTGACCACCGAGGTGGTGACCAGCACCAGGAAGATCGAAGCCAGCCCGATGGGGATCTCGATGCCGCGGATGGTGATGTTGGGCGGCACCTTCCAGTGGCGCGGGCCCTTGTACTTGAAGCGCAGCACCAGCATGGCCATGCTCTTCATGGTGAAGCTCCAGATCACGCCGAAGGCGTAGGCCTCACCCAGGATGTAGACGTCGCCGCGGCTGACCAGGATGGTGAAGAGCTGGAGCGCGACCACCAAGTTGAGGATGCGGTAGCTGGTGCCGAAACGCTTGTGCGGCTTGCGGAACCAGTCGGTGAGCACGCCGTCCTCGGAGACGCGGTTCAGCACTCCGTTGGAGCCGACGATGGAGGTGTTGATGGCGCCCGAGAGCATGAGGAAACCGACGATCACCACGAAGGCGCGGAAGAACAGCTTCAGCAGTGGCGGTCCCACCAGATACATGGCCAGCGTGCCCAGTAGGTTGTCTTTGTTTTCGGGCAGCATGCGCACGGTGTCGGGGATGAGCATGACCACCAGCAGGGAAGAAATGCCGGTGAAGACGAAGCTGTAGACGGCGATGATGAGGGCGGTCTTCTTCAGGTTCTTGTGCTTGGGGCTGCCGATCTCGCGATAGACCTGGGCCAGGGTCTCCTCGCCGCTCATGGCCAGGATGGAATGGCCGAAGGCGATCATGATGCCGAACACCCCGAATATCTTGTGCAGCTCCGCATTCTTCAGGAAGCCGAGCGCGTCACGGCTGAAGGTCAGGTTCTGGGGCACGGGCCACGGGGGCAACTGATAGTGACCGCGGAGCAGGGTGACGAACGACCAGCCCAGAAGCAGCACCACCATGACGGTGGTGATCTCCATCACCCGCATGGCCTTCTCGCTGGATTCCTCGATGCCCTTGATGTTCTGCCACCAGTAGTAGAGGGTGACCGCGACCGCGATGACGACCGCGGTGGCATTGACGTTCACGTGCGGCGTGCCCTCGAACAGCAGGTGAAGCGCCTGTGGGATCCAGCCGTGAGTGTCGGCCGCCAACAGTAGTTCGTTCATCAAGCCCGCGATGTACTGGCCGGCAGACACGCCGGAAATGGGGCCGGTGAGCACGTAGTCGAACATCAACGCCGAGACGCTGATCTTGGCCAGGGTGCCGCCCAGGGCCTCCTTGACCACGCGGTAGACGCCGCCGCGCACAAACATGGAGCAGCTCTCCACGTACACGGCGCGCACCGTGAAGGAGAACAGCATCACTCCCAGGACGAACCAGGGCGCCGCCTTGCCCACCGCCTGCTCGGAGATGGAGCCGGCGTAGAAGGCGGAGGAGCCCATGTCATTGAGGACGATGGCGGAGGCGCGCCAGAAGGAGATGAAGGTGAGCATCACCGAGGTCGCGACCACGATGCGAACCCGGTTCTTTTGCGGCGAACCGGGCTGCGTAGGAGAAGACATTGCCACTTTTTTTTGGGGACCGTCAGGCCGCCAGAGCCAGTGGCCCGTTGGACAAACTGGTGGAGTTTACGCCGCTCGAATCGCGAGCGTCAATGTTAGACCTCGGAAGACCGGCCGAACATGGTCTGCAGATCTTCGATGAGGACCAGCACCAGAACGAAAGTGGCGCCAGTCACGCCCACGACAAACAGCCCCTCCAGCAGGCGGATTCCGAATGCGATGAGGCTCTGCATAAACTCCCCGCAATTGTAATGGATGTTTTCTTCTGCCGCGTTGGTGAACTTTATAAGGCCTTTGCCCTCAAGCATCGAGCGCGGTTTGTTACACTCGGCGCGTGCGCGGCATCCCCAGGTCGGCGTGGCTGCTGGCGGCGCTCTCCGGCGTCCTGCAGGCACTGATTTTCCCCTCCCCCTCCGTCTCTTGGTTGAGCTGGGTGGCGCTGGTGCCGCTGCTCGTTGCCCTGGTTCGCACCAACGGGCAGGGAAGCGCGCCCTCCCCGAAAGCAGGGTTCGCACTGGGATACCTGAGCGGCGTGGTGTGGTACGCGGGAAGCTGTTACTGGGTCTATCACGTGATGCATGCCTACGGCGGGCTCTCGGCGCCGGTGGCCGCGGCGCTACTCGTCCTCTTCTGCCTGTACCTGGGGCTGTGGCACGGGCTCTTCGGGATCATGCTGGCGCTTTTGGCGCGCTCGCGGGCCTTCAGTGGCGGTCGCGCGCTGGCTGTGGCGCCCTTTCTCTGGGTGGCGATGGAGCTGGCGCGCGTGCGCATCAGCGGCTCTCCCTGGGACCTGCTGGGGACGGCACAGGTTGCGAACATCCCTCTGACGCAGATCGCGACCGTGACCGGCGTGTACGGCGTGTCGTTGGCCATCGTGGTGGTGAACTCCGCCTTCGCGGCGGCGCTGCTGCTGCCCCGCGGGCGCCGCTGGACCATGCTTGCGGCCTCGCTGCTGGCGGCGGGAGCGCTGCAGCTGGGCGTGCTAACGCAGCCGCCCGCTGATCCGACAACACATACCGCGCGGCTGGTGCAGCAGAACATCCCCATCCTCGACTCGTCCGGCTGGACGGTGGAGTACTTCGAACACACGCTGGTGGACCTGGAGCGGTTGAGCGCGGCTCCGCCGGCAAGTGGAGCAGTGGAGCCCTCGCTCATCGTGTGGCCGGAGTCGCCGGCGCCCTTCTACGTCAACGACCCGCGATTCCAGCAGACGGTGAGCGCGCTGGCGGCCGAGCGGCACGCCTACGTGGTGGCGGGCAGCCTGACGCCGGTTCCCCGGGGGAATTCCACGGCGCTGCTCAATTCGGCGGCCCTGGTGGAACCTTCGGGCCAGTGGCGGGCGCGCTATGACAAAATCCACCTGGTGCCCTTCGGCGAGTACGTGCCGTTCTCCTCGCTCCTGTTCTTTGCTGAAAAGCTGACGCGCGAGGTGGGTGACTTCGTCCCTGGCAGCGAGCGCACCGTCTTCGACCTGGGGGAGGGGAAGGCTGGAGTGTTCATCTGCTTCGAATCCATCTTCCCGGATGAGGTGCGCGAGTTCGCGGACCGGGGCGCGCAGGTCTTCGTCAACATCTCGAACGACGGCTGGTTCGGGGAGACGGGCGCGCCGGGGCAGCACCTGAACATGGCGCGCATGCGGGCCATCGAGAACCATCGTTGGGTACTGCGCGCGACCAACAGCGGCATCACCGCCGTCATCGACCCCCACGGGCGGGTGGTGATGCAGGCGCCGCGCAACGTGCGCGTCGCGTTCGACGTTCCGTACGCCTACATCGGGGAAACCACTTTCTACACACGACACGGCGACTGGTTCGCTTTTGGCTGTGCGATAATCGCGCTGGTGGCGCTGGCGGCCGCCCACGTGAACAGTAAGCGATAAGCCATGGTGGAAGAACTCGAACGCGAATACGCCGCCGTCAAAGAAAAGGTCCGAGACCTGCGGGAGTATCTTTGACCCGCCCAAGCTCCAAAAACAGCTAGCCGAGATCGAGAAGATGACCTCCGACCCGAACTTCTGGTCGAATCCCAGCGAATCGCAGCGGGTGATGCGGGAGCGCAAGCGCCTGGAGACGGCGCTGGCCACCGAGGCGGACCTGGAGCGCCGCACTGCGGACCTGGCCGCCTACTTCGAGCTGGCGCGCGAGGGCGAGAGCGTCGAAGCAGACCTGAAGCGGGAGATCGGCACCCTGCGCGAACTGGTGGAGAAGCTCGAGACCCAGACGCTGCTCTCCGGCGAGCACGACGCGCGCAACGCCATCGTCACCATCCACCCCGGCGCCGGGGGCACCGAATCCCAGGACTGGGCGGAGATGCTGCTGCGCATGTACCTGCGCTGGGCGGAGCGCCAGGGCTTTGAGACCGCGCTCAACGACTACCAGGCGGGCGAGGAGGCGGGGCTCAAGTCCGCCACCTTCTCGATCACCGGCGAGTACGCCTATGGCCTGCTGACCAGCGAGATCGGCGTGCACCGGCTGGTGCGCATCTCGCCCTTCGACCAGGCCAAGCGACGGCACACCTCGTTCGCCAGCGTCTACGTCTCACCGGAGATCGACGAATCCATCGAGGTCATCATCAAGGTGGAAGATCTGCGCATCGACACCTACCGCTCCTCGGGTGCGGGCGGACAGCACGTGAACGTCACCGACTCGGCGGTGCGCATCACGCATCTGCCCACGGGGACCGTGGTGAGCTGCCAGAACGAGCGTTCTCAGCACAAGAATCGCGACGTGGCCATGAAGATCTTGCGCTCGAGGCTCTACGAGCTGGAGCTGGAGAAAAAGCGCGCGGCCACCAAGAAGATCGAGGACTCCAAGCTCGATATCGACTTCGGCTCGCAGATCCGCTCCTACGTGCTGCATCCCTACCGCATGATCAAGGACCACCGCACCAAGATCGAGGTCGGCGACGTGGACCGGGTGCTGGACGGCGGCCTGGAGCCGTTCATCCGCGGCTACCTGCACCTGCGCCGCGAGCAGAAGTAAGCACAGCACCTCACTTGGTCTTGTGACGCCGCCGAACAAAAGTTCTCCCATGGCCGGAAATCCTGCGACGATTCCAGGCACAGCAAGAAGGCGGTGGCCATGAAAAAGAAGGTTCTGTACGCCCTCGGCGCGGCCGTTGTGCTGCTGGGGATCGCAACCGGCGTCATCTTTGCCAGCGACGATGCCAATCGGTGGATCCTCACCGACGCAGGCGGGGGAAGCGTCAACGTGAGTGCCACGGGCGCGGTCACATTCGAACGGAATCCCATTACCGGCAGGTTTTAGCCCACTCCGCTGTTCAACCAGAAGGGCATCGATATCGTCATCCATGGAGACGCCCGCCTCTACGGCGTCGTCTACCACGAGGGCGACCGGCTGACCTCGGATGAGGGGAAGCTGGTGCACCAGAGCTGGTACCAGATCGCCCGGAACGACGTTCGTTATTGGGTGTATCGCGCCTGGAAGAAGTTCAAGGGAAAGGACTGAGCCACCGCTCAGGCTGCTTGCGCCACCGTTCGCTGCGCGCTAGCTACCGCAGACGGCGGGATTCGACCGCCGGAGCGGAAACGGTTGGCGTTTCCCGGCGTCTTTGTTATCTTAGAACCAACAGTTTGCAGGGCTGCTGCGAGGCCAGTGTTCCGGCCGGTCCGCAGCTTCCGAAATCGCAATCCCGAGGAGTTGACCTTTGGCTATCAAAGACCGCTTTTTGTTTACCTCCGAGTCGGTGACCGAAGGTCACCCGGACAAGATCGCTGACCAGATCTCCGACGCCATCGTGGACGCTTGCTTGGCCGAGGACCCGCACAGCCGCGTGGCCTGCGAGACGCTTTTGACCACCGGCCTGGCTTTCATCGCCGGCGAGATCACCACCAAGGCCTATGTGGACTTTCCCGCCATCGTGCGCGGCACGGTGAAGTCGGTGGGCTACA
>DASYVL010000152.1 GCA_035937135.1 Terriglobales bacterium | reverse complement strand
TCCATGCCACGGCAGCCGCTACTTCCGCGACGCCATCAACTTCTTCGGGCCGGCGCCCCGGCCGATGGACCGGGTCCACGTCGAGGTGGCCCCGGATGGGAAACTCTTGGTCGATCGCTCCGTCATCGTGGATCGCGCGTTTCGCCTGAAAGTCTGATCAGCTAACCGGGAGGATTCATGACCGTTATCCGTGCGGCGCTGGACGAGATGTTCTCAATCATCGGCCAGATGGTTGGCTCGGTGTTCCGTCATGGCCTTCCGCTCACCGACAAGATCGCCGCGCGCACCGCCCTCACCAACTTCTTCCTCCATATCCACCCGGTCCGCGTGCGCCGCTCCTGGATCCGGATGTCGTACACACTGTGCCTCGGCGGTCTGTCGTTCTTCCTCTTTATCGTGCTGACCGTCACCGGGCTCTTCCTCATGTTCTATTACGTGCCCTCCACCAACCACGCCTACCAGGACATGCGCGACCTGCAATTCGTCGTCACCTTCGGTGGCGTCATCCGCAACATGCACCGCTGGGCGGCGCACGCGATGGTGATCACGGTCTGGCTGCACATGGCGCGTGTCTTTTTGACCGGCTCCTACAAGAAGCCGCGCGAGTTCAACTGGGGCGTCGGCACCCTGCTGCTGCTGATCACGTTGCTGTTGAGCTTCACCGGCTACCTCTTGCCCTGGGACCAGCTCTCCATCTGGGCCGTCACGGTCGGCACCAACATGGCAAAGTACGCGCCCATCGCCGGTCCCTACACCCGCTACCTGCTGATCGGTGGGCGCGTGGTCGGTGACAATGCCTTGCTGCGCTTCTACGTGCTGCACGTTGTGGGGTTGCCGCTGGCGGCGTTCCTGCTGATGGTGGTCCACTTCTGGCGAGTCCGAAAAGATGGCTTCAGCGGGGGGCTCTGATTAAGCATGGCCACTGAAGCGCGCGACCGGATCGCCGCCCGCGAGCGGGTGGAACAGCGGCGCCGCCAGGTGGAGGTGCCGTCGACGGTCCGCGACGACAGCGAGGACGAGATGGTCGTCTCCTTCCCGGAGTTCGTCTTCAAAGAGTTCATTGCCGCGGTCGCGATGACCGTCTTCCTATTGGTGGTGTCGATCTTTTTACAGGCGCCGCTGCTAGGGCTGGCGAACCCGGGCATGACTCCGAACCCTTCCAAGGCCCCGTGGTACTTCCTTGGCCTGCAGGAACTCCTCTCGCGCTTCCCGCCCCTGATGGCGGGCGTGGCCTTCCCGACCTTCGTGATCGTGCTCATGATCCTGGTGCCGTTCCTGGATCGCAACCCGAGCCGGCGGCCGTCGGAGCGGAAAGTGGCGATCATCCTCTTCGCGCTCTACACCACGATCGTGGTGGCGCTCGTCATCATCGGCACCTTCTTCCGCGGCCATGAGTTCATCTGGGACTGGGGCTGGGTGCTCGGCAACCCGCAGACCTGCGGAGGCAAGCCGTGCTAGGGCGCGCCTTCCTGGTGGTGAGCGCCGCCTTCCTGCTGCTGCTCGGATTTGCCTTCTACCAGGACCTGGCGCGGCCGTGGGCGCCGATCCAGGAAAAGTACGCGGCGCAGTACGGTCAGGACTTCCCCATCCAGGTGCAGCAGCTCTTTCCCAAGGTTCAGGTCAACGGGCAATTCATGGTCGAGCGCTGCATCACCTGCCACGTCCCCGACATCGCGAAGATCGGCCCGCAACAAGCCGCCGAGCGACTTGGTCCCAACCATCCGTCCATGATCACCGACGCCGTCTTCGCCAAGTACGGCCAGGAGACG
>DASYVL010000151.1 GCA_035937135.1 Terriglobales bacterium | reverse complement strand
CAACATTCCGAGCGCAGCGAGGAATCCCTACCCCTGAACGGATTCTCCAGTAGGGCTCCCTCGCTTCGCTCGGGATGTAAAGCAAAGCACTCACGGTTTCTTCCACGAATCCTCCAAACCTTTCACCAGCGCCCACACGGCGCGGTTGAGCGGCGTGGGGACTCCGAGCTTCTCGCCCCACTGAACGATGGCGCCGTTCATGAAGTCGACCTCCGTCTGGCGATGCGCGAGAGCGTCCTGAAGCATCGAGGCCTTGTGCTTGCCGGGAGCGTTGGCGGCTTTGAGCACCAGCGCCTTGGGATCGTTGTGCAGCTCGATGCCCAGAGCTTTGGCGACGGCCAGGCCTTCGTCGATCAGCGCCTCGAAGAGTTCGCCGGTGGGCGGGAAGAACGTGGCGGCGCCGTGATGCAATCCGGTGAGCGCGCCCACCGGGTTGGTCCCGGCGTTGAAGATGAGTTTTGTCCACTGCGCGCCGCGGGCGTCGGCGAGCGCGATGGTGTTCATGCCGGCGCGGGTGAGCAGGCCGGCGAGCTCTTCCACCTTCTTCATCGGAGTCTTCGTCGGCTCGAAGGGGCCGATCCAGGTGTCGCCCTTGATGTCGTAGCCGACGTGGCCGGGGGCGACGATATGTCCGGCGGGAAACGTGGTGCCGCGGATGACGAACTTCACGCGCTCGGCCAGGAGCTCTTCGTTGCCCGCGCCGTTCTGCACCGAGCAGACGGCGCTCGCGTCGTCGAAGATGTGTGCGACTTGCTCGATGGCCGACTTGGTGTGGATGGACTTCGTGGCCACGATGCCGTAGTCGCAGCGCGGAAGTTGTTTGGGATCGGCGGTGGCGGTGAGGCGGGCGGTGAAGTCGGCCTCGCCGGAAAGGCGCAGGCCGCTGCGCTGGATGGCGTCCACGTGGTCGCGGGCGAGGTCGTAGGCGAAAACCTCAGCCTCGGCGGCGCGCGCCAGGTGCGCGGCGAACAGGCTGCCGACGGCGCCACAGCCGATGACGCAGATCTTCATTGCGGCCGCTCCTCCTCCCCGGTGAAGAAGCGCCAGGGGACGTCGGCCAAGTTCTCGCCCTCGGTCTTGCCCACGCGGTAGGTATCCTGGGTGTAAAGGCAGACCTTGCCATCCTGGTCCACGACCTGGGGATGGAGGGAAAATATCATGTTTTCCTTGAGCTCGATGTCAGTCGAGGGCGAGCTGGCGCCGATGGAGGGATACTCGAGCATGGTGGCGCCGATGCCGTGGCCGGAGAGGTGTCCGAGCGCGAATCCGTGGCGCCGGAAGACGTCCGCTACGGCGCGATGGACGGCGCTGGCCAGCTCGCCTTCCCGCAGCAGCTTGCGCGCGGCTTCCATGGCCGCGGGATACGCTTCCTTCATCCTCTCGGTGACCGGGCTGGCCTGGCCGCGGATGAGGGCACGGGAGAATTCCACCCAGTAACCTTCGGCCCCGGTGATCTCGAGCGAGTAGAGCATGAGGTCGTCGCGGCCCACCACGCGGTGCGCCGGCACCTTGAAGTGCGCTTCGGCCTGGCCGCCCGAACCGGAGAGCACGATGTTCATCATGCGCGGTCCGGCGCCGCGGGCGAAAAAGCGCTCGACGGCGGGCGCCATGATCTGGGCTTCGGTCTTGCCAGGCTCGAAGGCGCGCACCAGTTCCCAGAAGCCGTCGAGGATGATGGCCATGCTGTCGCGGACCTCTTTGAGTTCTTCCTCGCTCTTGACGGCGCGCGCCAGATCGAACTGGAGGTCGAAAGGGAAAAGGTCCGCCGGACTGTTGGCGAGCACGCGGTAGTCCTTCACCGTCATGACGTCGTTCATGCCGTAGATGGCGATGCGCTTCCAGTGCTGGTTGCGAACCTGCTCGTTCAACCATTCCCCCGGCACTTCCGCCCACACGTGTTCCTGCACCCAGGGTTTGGATTTGTCGCCGATCCAACGCGCCTCGGCGGGAAACAGCAGCGTGGGTTCGCCTTCCATCGGCAGGAGTACGAGCGCATAGCGGTGAACGATCTCGAAACCGGAAGCGTAACGCACCGCTCCTTCGAAGCCGGCGTACTGATTGCCGCAGACCACGAGAGCGTCGCAGTCCTCTCGCGCCATGGCGGCGCGGAGGTTGGAGTAGCGGCGTTGGATCTCAGCCTCAGAAGGCATGGCAAGGGCTCAGAAATTAAAAATGCAAAATGCAAAATGAGGACCTGACGTCCTCACGCAGCGCAGGTTCGTTCTTGATTGTGCGTTTCATTTTGCATTGTGCATTTTTTTATTTTGCATTGTTCTTGCCGCAAAGATCCGCGGCAACGAGAGCGTAGATTCTCGTCATCTCCACCAGCGTCTTGATGCGGACTTTCTCGCCCTGCGCGTCGCGCGGTCCGCTGGAGGGACCGTAGTTCACCGTGTCGATGCCGTAGCGGGAAAGCACGGAGGCGTCCGAGGACCAGAGCACGGTATCGCGCGCAGGACGCTTGCCGGTGACGCTGCGGTGCGACTTCTCGATCGCCTTCACCAGCTCATGCTTCTCCGAGATCTCCGCGCCGGGGACGGAGACGTAGGTCTCGAACTCCAGGCCGTAGTTGGGATGTTTCTTGCGCAGGTCGAGGAACAGCTTCTTCAACTCCCGGCCGGCGCGCTGCATGGACATGGTGGGCGGGACGCGGACGTCGAGAAAAAGATCGGTGCGGTCCGGGGTGCGGCTGGCGCGCCAGGGATCGCCACCGCGGATCCCGCCCAGGTTCACGAAGCCTTTCTTGTTGCCATAGGCGGCCTTCTCACGCCACCCGGCGGCCCATTCTTCCACCGCGTGCAGCACGTCGCGCATGCGCCGGATGGAGTTCTCCTGCTCCCGTCCGGCGGCGAAGGCGGTATGGACGTAGTTGCCTCGGGTGGAGATGCGCGCCCAGAGCGAGCCGTAGTGGCCGAGGACGATCTGCATGTCGGTAGGCTCGCCCAGGATGCACATATCGGGTAGCACGCCGTGGTTGACCAGGTGGTGGGACCCCACCCCGTAGCCCCGGTACTGTTTCCCCGTAAACTCTTCACTCCATTGGGTTTTCTCGATTTCCCCCACCACGGCGGCGATCAGGACATCCCCGTCCAGCCGGACCCCGGCGGCCTGCAAAGCCTTGACGGCGTGGGTGTAGCAGACCAGCGCGCCCTTCATGTTGTAGATGCCCAGGCCGAAGATCATGCCGTCCTTCAGGACGGCGCGCGGCTTGTAGCCGATGCCGGTGAGGAACGGTTCGCGGCCGGTGTTGGAGGTGTCCATGTGGCCGTTGAACATCAGGCTCTTGCCGTTGCCCGTTCCGGGCAGGCGGGCGACCACGTTGGCGCGGCCGTCTTCCACCTCTTGCCAGGCGACTTCCAGACCCATCTCCTCGAAGACGCGGCGCAGGTAGACGGCCATCCCCAGCTCCTCGCCGGTAGAACTGGGAATATTGATGACGTCGCGCGCCATGGCGACGATTTCCTGCTCGTCGATGTGGGAGAGGATGCGATCGGCGGATGTGCGCTTGGCGGGCATGGGCGGGAAAAGTGTAGCTCAAGAACCCAGAGTGCGGAAGTCGTCGGGGAAAGAGCAGAGTTTCTCGTTGCCGTTTGCGGTGATGAGGAAATTGTCCTCCAGGCGCAGGCCGCCGCCACCCTCCCAATAAATGCCGGGCTCGATGGCGAAGACCATTCCCTTGCGGATGGTGCCGGAGCCGGCCTGGTGAGCGTAGGGCGGCTCGTGAGCGCGGGCGCCCACGCCGTGGGCCACCGGATGCGAGGGCTGGCCGGGATATCCGCCTTCGGCGATGCGGGCGCGGATCAGGCGGTCAAGTTCGGGCAGTGGCGCGCCGTCGCGGGCGTAGCCGATGGCCTCATTAAAAACCTTCAGCAGCAGGTCGAGCAGCGTGTTGTATCTCGCGGTCAGCGAGCCGGGGCAGAGATTTTTCGTCAGGTCGTTCCAGTAGCCGTCCACGCAGACCCAGATCTCGAAGAGCGTGGGCTCGTTCTGCTGGATGGGGCGGTCGCCGGTGGCGGTGAAGGTGGCGATGCCGGGGCCGGACCACACCAGGGTGAAGGCGCGCGCCATCTCTACCTTATTCTTGTAGCCGACGCCGACGCCGTGGACGAAGCCCTCAAACATGGCGCCGACCTCGCTCTCCTTCATCCCCGGCTTCATGTTCTGGCGGCAGTGCTCCATGGCTAGCGCGGCAAGTTCGTTGGCGATGCGCATGCGCTCGATTTCCTGCGCCGTCTTGATGGAGCGGGCCTCGATCAGCAGCGGCATGGCGTCGAGAACTTGGCCGGCGACCGGCTTGAAGGCGTCGAAGTAGGGCTGCGAGTAGACCGTGGGCTCGCCTACCATGCGGTCGGCCGCCTGAGTGGAGTTGGTGAGTTCGATGCCGACCTTGTCGGTGAGCCCGCGCTCCTTGAGAACTTGGAGAGCGAGGTCGAGGGCGCGAGCATTGGGCGGACGCGGGTCGCGCTCGTCGTAGCCCTTGAAGAGGCGGATGTCCTTCGTCCACGCATTGCGCTCGGCGTCCGCGAGCTGGGGCTCGATGGCGCAGAGGATGGGCTCGCCTTCGCGGGGGAAGATGGCGACGTCGTATCCCTTCATGCACCAGTAGTTGGTGAGGTAGACGATGTTGTCGGGCGCGCGGACCACGAGCGCGGTAAGGTCGCGCTCCTTCATCAGGGCACGGACGCGGTCGAGTTTCGCGGTGTCCTTAGGCCAGCTCATTCTTTTTCAGACCAAGCGGCTTCCTTCCCCTTGATCAGCGCATACAGCGCCGTGTGTAGCGGAGCGGCCAGGCCGGCGCGTTTGGCTTCGCGGGCGATGGCACCGCCCAGGAAGTCCACCTCGGTCGGGTTTTTGCGCTGGATATCGTACAGCATGGAGGGCGGGTGGTTGGTCTGCGCGCCGATCTTGTTCATCTCCCAGGGGTCGTCGTGGAGCCGGATGCCGAGGCCGGCAGCGACCCGCTTCCCTTCCTCGATGAGCGCGTGCAGCAGGTGGCCGAGGGCGGCGGGCGAGCGTTCGTCGGCGAAGGACGGACAGTGCGGCAGCTCGGTGAGCGCGGAGACGGAGTTTACCGAGGCGTTGAAGATGAGCTTCGACCACTGCGCGGGCTTGCAGTCCTCGAGCGGCTCGGCCTTGAGGCCAGCAGCGATGAGCAGTTCGGCGGCTTCCTTCACCAGGGCGAATGGAGTGTTGGTCGGCTCGAAGGGACCGAGCCAGGTGGCGGTGTCGAGTTCGTACTGCACGTGGGTGTCGCTGTGGCGGGTGCCACTCATGAATGTGGTGCCGCGGAGAACGTAGCCCTTGGTGTGCTTGGCGATGACCTCTTCGCTGCCCAGGCCGTTCTGGGCGCTGAGGACCGCGCCGTGATCGAAGAGATGGCCGACGGGCGCGAAGGCCTGTTCGGTCTGCGTAGCCTTGGAGGCGACGATGCCGAGGTCGCAGGGCGGAAGTTCCTTGGGATCGGCGGTGGCGCGAAGTTTGGCGGTGAAGTCGTGGGTGCCGGAGACGCGTAGGCCGTGCTCGTTCAGAGCGCGGGCGTGTTCGGGGCGGCGGACGAAGGCCCAGACTTCCGTGACCCGAGCGAGGTGCGCGGCGTAGAGCGAGCCGATCGCTCCACAGCCGATGATGCACACCTTCTTCATTATTTTCCGGGGCGTTCGGTGCGGACGTTGGCATCGCGGCCCTGGGAGGCGCGGGCAAGAGCGGCGAAGATGCTGTCGGGCGTGTTGTGGGAGTCGGAGATGATGACGCCGCTGGCGTAGAGCGCGTCCTGCAGCGCGGCGCTGATGGTGTGCAGCGGGGCGGCGCCGCCTTCTCCCATGCCCTTGGCCCCGTTGTAGCTGTGCGGCGAGGGAGTCTCCAGATGCCCGCAGCGCAGCGTGGGCATGTTCAGCGAGGTGATGGGGGTGTAGCTGCTGAAGGTGGAGGTGAGCATGTTGCCGTCGGAGGAGTAGGCGCAGGTTTCCATGAGCGCGGCGCCGATGCCGTGCGCCGTGGCGCCGTGCACCTGCCCTTGGACGATGGTGGGATTGATGACGCGGCCGCAGTCGTCCACAGCGGCGTAGGCCAGAATGCGCGGCCGGCAGGTGTCGCGCTCGATCTCCATCACCGCGATGTGCAACTGCGAGGCGTAGGTGAGCGTGAGGTTGCCGTACTTGCGCTTGATGTCCGGGACCTTGAAGGGAGCGCGCCAGGTGTAGCGGCAGTTCAACGTGACGTCCAGCAGGCTCTTGGGCAGGACGGCGGTGTTGACGTTGGCCAGGTTAGCGAGGCGCCAGTAGTTGACGGAGCGGTCGGTGCCCTTCACGCGGACTTCCGGCCCCTGCTTGCCGACTCCCATCTCCAGGCGGCTCTGGGGAGCTTTCAAGACGAAGGCGGCGAGGCGAAGGATCTCCGCCTTCAGCATCTGGACGGCCCCGTGGACGGCGGAGAGGCCGGAGACGGCGAACTGGCTGGCGTAGGTGCCGGAGTGCCCGGTGTGCACGTTGCGCTCGGTGTCGAAGCCGACGCGGACGCTGACCAGGTCGGGGTGGACGCCGAGCACGTCGGCCACCACCTGGGAGGCGGTAGTCTCGTGTCCCTGGCCCTGGGGGACGGAGCCGACGGCCACGACGATCTCGCCGTAGATATCGAGCTTGGCGCTCGCGGCCTGCGACTGCCCGGAGTAAGGCGCGTTGGGATTGATGATCTGCGACTGCCCGAAGTTGTTGGTGCCGGAGTCGAGCGTGGTGCCGATGCCGATCCCGATCCAGCGGCCGTCCTTCTTGGCGCGCTCCTCCGCCTGCACTTTCTTCCAGTCGTCCCAGTCGGCGAGCTTCTTCGCCATCTCCAGCATCTTCGGATAGTTGCCGGAGTCGTAGATGCAGCCGTTGGGCGTGGTGTAGGGGAATTGTTCGGGGCGGATGTAGTTGCGCAGGCGCATCTCATCCGCGGGGATGCCGAGCTGGTGGGCGCAGAGGTCAATGACGCGCTCCAGGAACCACAAGTGCTGCATGCGGGAGTAGCCGCGGTTGGGGCCGACGGGACACTTATTGGTGACCGCCTGGGTGAAGTCGATGCGGGCATTGCGGAAGCGGTAGCAGCCGGGAAAGACCTGCGACCAGATGACGCAGCCCAGCGGCTCGTAGCGCGGGTAGGCGCCGCAGTCGTCGATGTGGCGCGAGGTGAGGGCGGTGATGACGCCGTTCTTGTCCAGGGCGACGCGCGTATCGCGGAAGGTGCGCTCGTTGCCGTGGGCACTGGCGGTCAGGTGCTCGCTGCGCGTTTCCGTCCACTTCACCGGGCGTCCGCCGCACTTGCGCGAGGCCAGCGCGCCGATGGCCATGTAGGGATAGTTGGTGATCTTGATGCCGAAGCTGCCGCCGATGTCGTGGGTCTCCACGCGGATCTGGTCAATGCGCACGCCCAGCGCCGGCGACAGGAACTGGATGGCGAAGGTGGGGAAGGAATTGTTGCACCAGTAGCGGATGCGCTGGTCGCTCAGGTCCCACTGCGAGATGATGGCGTTGTTCTCCAGCGGCGTGGACGAAAAGCGGTGGCAGTGCAGGCGGTCGATGTGGACGACGTGCGCGGCCTGCTTGAATGCCTTCTCCACGTCACCGTACTCGAAGACGCCCTCCCAGACTTTGTTGGTGCCAGAAGCCGCGTGCAGCACGGTGCGGTCGAGCAGGGCCTCCTCGGCGTCCATCACCGGGGGGAGCGGTTCATAGTCCACTTCGACGAGTTCGGCGGCGTCCTCGGCGGCGTGGCGCGATTCCGCGACCACGGCGGCCACCGGCTCGCCCTGGTAGCGAGCGACGTCGGAGGCCATGGGGTAGTCCACGATCTTTCCGCCGGGCTCGGGGCCAATCTCGATGAAGGGCTGGACTAGCTTCGCCACTTCGGCGCCGGTCAGCGTGCACAGCACTCCGGGATGGGCCTCAGCGGCGTCCACGTTGATCTTGACGACGCGGGCGTGCCCGTAGGGCGAGCGCACCAGCTTCATGTACACCATGCCGGGAAGCTTGAAGTCGTCGATGAACTTGCCCTGGCCGCGGACCAGGCGCGGCTCTTCCTTGCGGGTGAGCGAGCGGCCCACCCAGCGCGGCGCTTCAGACTTCGGTTTGGTCTTCTTCGCCATCCGTCTGCTAACTCAAAGCCTGTTTCAAGCTGTCCGTCACCGTCTTCAGGTTCTTCTGCACCATGGGTTCGAGCAGCCCTCCCGCAAGCGACGCGAGAGCGCCGAAGACTTGCGCTTCGCCCTTCCAGCGGACCTGGGTGCCGGGCGCGGCGTCGGAAAGCTCGAAGCTGGCGGTGAGGTTGACGCTGCCTCCGGCGAACTGTCCCTGGCCGATGTACTCGGCGCTCTCCGGGCGCTTCTGCGCGGCCAGGATCAGCCGCACGCCCGCCGTTCCCCGGATATGCGCAACGCCGACGTTCATCTTCAGGGTCCAGCGGCCGGGTCCCTCCTCGTTGACACCCTGGAAATCTGGCAGCAGCGGGCCAAACGCCTTGGGGTCGGTGAGGAAGTCGTAGACCTCCTCGCGCGAGCGGGAAACCACGAAGTCGCCGGAAAATGCGAAGGGCATGGTCAGCTCTTCTCCATGCGGTGGGCGGCGTCAGCCACCGCCTTGAAGATGTTCTGATACCCGGTGCAGCGGCAGCAGTTGCCGGCAATAGCCTTGCGGACGTCTTTCTCCTCCGGCTGCGCGTTCGTCTGCAGCAACTGCAAGGTCGAGAGCAGCATGCCGGGGGTGCAGTATCCGCACTGGAGTCCGTGGTGCTCGACGAAGGCCTGCTGGATGGGATGCAGCTCGCCGTTCTTGGCCAGGCCCTCGACGGTCAGGACGTCGCCCTGGTCGGCCTGCACGGCAAAGACGGTGCAGGACTTCACGCTCGCGCCGTTGAGCATCACGGTGCAGGCGCCGCAGAACGACGTGTCGCAGCCGATGTGCGTGCCGGTGAGGTTCAGCGTCTCGCGCAGCAACTCGACCAGGAGCGTGCGAGGCTCGACGGAGAGCGAATGCGCTTTGCCGTTCACGGTGACGCGGATGGGGACGAGCGCGGGAGCGTCAGGCATAAAGATGCGAGACCTCCACGGGTTCTCCCCGGGCGCGGCGGTGGGCGGCGTCCAGGGCGCGCGTGACCAGCGCGCGGACCAGCGAACGCTTGTAGTCCTTGGAGCCGCGCAGGTCGGCGGGCGGATCCGAGGCGGCGGCTGCGGCTTCGGCAGCGGCAGCGATGGACTTTTCATTCACGGCCTTGCCCATCAGCGCGGCTTCCGCCTCCGCGGCATGAACCGGGGTGAGCGCGACGGCGCCCAAGAAGATGCCGGCGGCGGAGCAGACGCCGTCTTTGAGCGTGAGCTGCGCGGCGGCGCCGGCCGCGGCATACACGGGAGCGCAGGCCTTGAAGGCGAAATAGGCGCCGCCGCTCTTCGCGGCCGGAGTCTTGACGATGATCTCGCGCACCAGCTCCGCGGGCGTGAGCGCGGTGGTGAAAGCGTCCTTGATAAAGGAGGCGAGGGGCAGCACGCGCTGGCCCTGAGGACTGAGGCAGACCACTTCGGCGCCGAGGGCGAGCAGCACCGGGGCCCAGTCGCCGGTGGGGTCGGCTTCCGCGAGCGACCCGCCGATGGTGCCGCGGTTGCGCACCTGCACGTCGGCGATGCCGGCGGCACAGTCGTGCAGGATGGGAATGCGGCGGGCTTCCGCCGAGGCTTCCAGCTCCGAGTGACGGGTCATGGCGCCGAGCCGCAGCTGCGAGCCGGCAGAATCAATGTAAGAGAGCCCGGGAGCGAAGTTCATATCCACCAGATGCTGGGGAGCGGCCAGGCGCAGTTTCATCAGCGGGATCAAGCTTTGCCCGCCGGCCAGCAGGCGCGCCTCCGGGCCCAGCGAGGAGAGCATAGAAACCGCCTCCTCCAGCGAGCCGGCGCGATGGTAGTGGAAGGACCGAGGATACATGGGTGTCCAGGAAAAAAGAGGGGCCTAGATTATCAGAAGGCAGGAAGAAAGATACAAAAGGCCAAATGCAAAAGACGGAAGGGCTTAAGGTGCGGCTTGGGGCGGGCTTGTCCCCACTACCCCAGCTGCCTTGACAAGGGGCGGTGGTTTTTAGTCCAATCGGCCCGCCTTACTCAGGGCTGTGTGGCTTCTCTCCAACTCAAATCCCGAGGTGAACTTGTCATGAAGGCCTTCGCCCGCACTTGCACTTCCCTGCTTACGATCCTTGCTCTGCTGCTGATGAGCCTGGCGGCCCGGGCGCAGACGGTCACCGCGACGCTCGAAGGACGGGTGTCGGACGCGACCGGCGCGGTGTTGGCCAAGGCCGCGGTGAAAGCCGCGAACAACAGCACCGGCTTCACGCGGACGGCAACCACCTCCGATACCGGCGACTACCAGATTGCGCTGCTGCCGGTAGGGACCTACACGGTCACGACGGAGTTGAAGGGATTCAAGA
>DASYVL010000150.1 GCA_035937135.1 Terriglobales bacterium | reverse complement strand
TGGAGGCGCGGGCGCCGGAATCCGTGGTGCGGCGGCTGAAGGCCTTCGTGGTGGAGTAGCTCGATCCTTCGCCCGACAAGGCCGGGTTCAGGATTTCGGCAGCGGGCTCCCGCTCGCCGGGCGGCTCGCTCACGTCCGCTCATCGCCTCAATTTAAATGGGCCGGCGGCCAAGAAGCGGTGACAATTTCTTGGCCACAAGCCCATTCGATCCGATATGGATCGGAGGTGATACTTCTATGGTAATACTCCAGAAGCCGATGTCAAGCGCTCCCTCGAGCTTCGAGCGCCCCGTTTTCGCCGCCCCGGCAGCCGGCTGAACCAAGTCCATTTTCCCCCAACGGCGATGCCGCGAAACCCCGCTCTGGGCGCGCCTTTGGCCGCGTTGACAGGGCCGAAAACCGATGTTACGGTTCTACCTTCGCAGCGCGGCTCTTCCGGCTCTACCACAACCCAATGGACGAGACTCTCAGACAGATAGGGCAATTGCTGCTCGGAGCCGTTCCCACGGTCATCCTGTTCGGGCTGCTGTACGTTTCCTATCGCGTGTTGCTGCACAAGCCGCTGGAGGCGGTGCTGGAGGAGCGCCACCGCAAGACCCAGGGAGCGATGGAGAAGGCGCAGGCGGATATCGCTTCTGCCGATGCCCGGACGGCCGACTACGAGCAGCGGCTGCGCGAGGCCCGGGTAGCTGTGTATCAGGCGCAGGAGAGCCGCCGGCGTAAGTTCCAGGAGGCCACCGCCGCCGCGCTCGCGGAAGCTCGCGACAAAGCGCATGCCATGGTCCGCCAGACGCGCACTGATCTGCAGAAGGACATGGCGGCCGCCCGCACCGGCCTGGAGTCCGAGAGCGACCAGTTGGCAGCGGCGGTCATCCAGGCGATTCTTAAGCCGACGGCTGGGGCCCCGACCGCGGGCGGGCGGGCGTGATGCGCCAGCGCCTGCTCCCGGTCCTGCTCGCGGGTTCCCTCCTTGCGGTGTTGTGCGGAGCCGCGTCCGCGCAGTCGCAGCCACGGCAGGCAAAGCCCTCCGAACCCGCCAGCGCTGCCGCCAGCCCGCAGAGTGGCTCGGCGAACCAGGCCAAGCCCGAGGGCGACCAGGGCGCAAAGCATGAGGCGAAAGAACAGGACGAAGAGGCCCAGTTCAGGCAATCTCCTTCGGTGAAGTGGCTGGCGAAAATCACGGATCTTTCCCCAACAGCGGTCTATTGGGTGAGCACGGCCCTGAATTTCGTGATTGTCGCGGCCGTCCTGGTGGTGTTCCTGAAGTCTCCGATGGCGAACTTCTTCCGCGAGCGCACCGTGGGGATCCGGAAAAGCATGGAGGAAGCGCGGCGGTCGAGCGAGGAGGCCAGCCGGCGGCTATCGGAGATCGAGGCGCGCCTGGCCAAGCTGGACGCAGAGACGGCGGAGATGCGCGCCGCTGCCGACCGCGAAGCCGGGAAGGAAGAGGAAGCCGCGCGGACGGCCGCCGTGGAAGCCAAGACCAAGATCGTGCACGGCGCCGAGCAGGAGATCGCGGCGGCGGCGCGGCTGGCGCGGGGTGAGTTGAAGTCCTACGCCGCGGAGCTGGCGGTCTCGCTGGCGGAGAAGAAGATCCAGATCACTGCCGTCACCGACCGCGCTTTGGTGCAAGAGTTCGTGGACCATCTGGGAAAGGACAGTAAGTTATGGCGGCGATCAACAACCGATACGCGCGCGCGCTGGCCGATGTGGCCGTC